>CALVFA010000001.1 GCA_944326725.1 uncultured Elusimicrobiales bacterium
CCGGCATAGAAAAACCCATAACCTCAAAAGTGGGCATACTTCCATTTGCCATAGAAAATACCTGCCGCTCTTTATTAATGGCAGTCGCCAATGTAATCAGCTCTGCAAACTGGCTCTTTGCTACTGCCGTTTGATAAGCCGGCCACGCTACTGCCGCCAGTATGCCAATAACCAAAACAACTACCAAAAGTTCCACCAGGGTAAACCCCTTCTGTTTGTTATTTTTCTGCATCATGTTATTCTCTCCAAAACCCCCATATCCGGCAGATTTCTTTTCTCCTGTACAGGGTATCAAAAAAAAAAAATGAGTCAACTAATAAACAGTTTTGCAGCTTAAAACTTCTTTTCCGCTCAACCCAGCCGGTCTCTCTGCATTAACTAGAGGCTATATACACAGAAAACCCGCCGCCCTTTTTACGGAGCGGCGGGTTTGAAACGCTTATACTAAAAACTACAGCGGGATATTGCCCGTATTGCTGTGGGTTTTCGGGTCCCGTTTGTTTTTTAAGATACGAAGTGCGCCGATGATTTTGCTGCGCGCCTCAGAGGGCTCTATAATCTCGTCAATGGAGCCGTTCATCGCCGTTTGGTACGGAGAAGCGAACTTGTCGGAATATTCCTGCGTCAGTTTTTCCTTCATGGCTTCTTTTTTCTGCTCATCGGTTTCTTTTTTCAGGTCCTTAGAGTACAGAATTTCCACCGCGCCGCGCGGGCCCATAACGGCAATTTCCGCACTGGGGAAAGCAAAGTTAAAATCCCCGCGCAAATATTTAGAACCCATCGCGATATACGCCCCGCCGTATGCTTTGCGAAGCACCAGCGTAACTTTAGGCACGGTGGCCTCCGCATACGCATAAAGCAGTTTGGCGCCGTGGCGGATAATGCCGCCGTGCTCTTGCTGCACGCCGGGCAAATAACCGCCGATGTCCACCAACGTCAAAATAGGAATATTAAAAGCATTTAAAAAGCGAATAAAGCGTGCCGCTTTATCGCTGGCATCACAGTCCAACGCGCCGCCCAAATGGGCCGGGTTATTGGCCACCACACCTACCACTTGCCCGCCCATGCGGATAAAACCGGTTACCACGTTTTTGGCAAAGTTTTGATGAATTTCAAAAAACTCATAATTGTCCGCCAAGCGCCAAATGACATGATGAATACGGAACGCCTTTTTGGGGTCCATTTCGCACACGCGCTCCAGCACGTGCACGGGGCGGTCCGTCGTGTCGGTGGTGGTTTCAGTGGGGGCGTTTTCCTGGTTGTTTTGCGGCAGGAAGCTCAAAAGCTCACGCACCTGGCGGAAGCAGTCTTGCTCTGATTTAGCCACAAACTGGCACACGCCGCTTTTTTCGCTGTGCGGCTGGCTGCCGCCAAGCGTATCAAAATCCACTTCTTCGCCGGTGGCCGCTTTTACCACGCTCGGCCCCGTCACAAACATATGGCTGATGCCTTCCACCATAAAAATAAAGTCCGTCAGCGCAGGCGAATACACCGCCCCGCCGGCACAGGGGCCCAAAATGACGGAAATCTGCGGAATGACGCCGGAAGCTTTGACGTTGCGGTAGAAAATCTCGCCATAGCCGTCTAAGCTGCCCACCCCTTCCTGAATGCGCGCGCCGCCGCTGTCCAAAAGCCCGATGACCGGGATTTTGGCTTCCAGCGCTTTGTCCATAATATCGGCAATTTTTTTGGCGTGGGCCAAACCCAAAGAGCCGCCCAACTGCGTAAAATCCTGCGCAAAAATAGCCACCGGGCGGCCGTTAATGCGGCCAAAGCCCGTAATAACGCCGTCGCCTTTGATATGTTTTTCGGCTACGCCAAAGTCGTGGCAGTTGCTTTCCACCAAACTCTTGATTTCAAAAAAGCTGTCCTTATCCAATAAATAAGAAAGTCTTTCGCGGGCTGTAAACTTGCCCTTGGCTTTCTGGGCTTTGTTCTTTTCTTCTCCGGCGCCGGCCATAGCGTCCTGATAAATCTGGCGGAATTTGACCAGACTTTTCGGGGCCGGACGATCGGATTTTTTATCCTCTCTGGGATTATCAAAAAGTTCTATCATTTGCCCTCCCTAAAGCTACATTTTACCAAACTTCGCGCCTGCGGCGGCAGGGGCAAAAGCTACTGTAAATATAAAATCATTGTCAAACGGGACCGAGTTAAGTATAATTTGCGGCTCCGCCGCGGCCTGCCACGCCTGCAGGGCTCTTCCTTTCAGGCGCAGGCGGCCTGCGTCCAGCACAATCTCCCGCGTGTTAAGCGAAAGCCCCCGCCCAAGCAGTTTTACCACCGCTTCTTTTTGCGTCCATACTTTTGTTAAATGCGCATCGGTGGCGGGGCCTTTTTCAGCCGGGTCAAAAAACTCTTCCGCCCAGGCGCGGCTTCTTTTTTCTATTTTTTCCAAATCTATGCCTAAAAACGTATGCGGCGCAGACACCGCCGCCGCCGCCCAAGGCCCCGAATGGGTAATGCTCACGCTGCGCGCGTCAGGCACGGAGCCGACAAACACCTGCGGCGCGCCGCTGGGCAGTTTTACAATATCAATCTGTTTAAGCACCGCCAGCGCCACCGCAGATATTTCAGAGAGGGGCACTCCCCCTTCTGCCTGCGCCGCGTCCGGCGTTTGCGGGCGCGCCGGCGGCAAACTGCACACCGGCAGCAGGCCGCTTTCGCGTGCCAAAAGCGTCTTTAACGCAAACCGGCCCCCGAGCCAGTCCCCTTTTCTCTTATCGGAGCGAAGCGTTTGCAAATAGGCGCTTTCGCTGGAAGAGAGAAAAGAGTCCGCCGGGGGCAGGTCTTTAATTTTAATAAACTGCGTTTTGTACTGCATTATTGGCCGATGGCCTGATAGCCGTGGAACTCTACCCACACGTCGCCGTTTTGGTCAAATACATAGGCGTCGTGCAATGTTTTTCCGTCGGCGGTCAAGCCTTTAAACCGTCCGTAGAGATACAGCTTCTGCGGCGGGGTCTGACGTTTAAATACGGCTACTTCTTTTATGCCGTCGGGCAAGGTCATTTTATTATCAATGGCCATATCGCGAAAACCGCAGCACTGGAAGGCCGCTTCAATAAGCATCGGGTTAGCCAGCAGTACTTTTTCGCCGTCTTTCCACTGCGGCTGCGGGGTGGTGTTATAGACGGCTAAAGAGCTGTCTTTATCCGCCTTTAAAATGCCGCCCAGCACCTGAAAGCTCGGCCCGTGGAAATACTTTTTATAGATTTCTTCTTTGGTAATTTGCGGTGCGGCGTTGGGGTCTAACTGGATTTGGTCTTTGACTTCATTCCAGGTGGATACAAAGCCGTCCTGCATGGCGTGCGCCGTAAAGTGGCGGCGGGTGTTGCCCATTTTCACGCCTTTGCTGTTGATAAAGTCGGACTCAATTTCCATAGAAATATCGCCGTTGACTTCCGTGCCGATGACGCGCACGGCCTGCGGGCGGTTGCGCAACAGTTTAATAGGCAGGTAAAAATGTACGTCTTTTAAGCCCTGCGGCACGCGTCCGCCCAATGCGGTGGCGGTTTCCATAAACGTTTCAATGCCCATCACGCCCGGCACATAGGGGGTGCCTTCAATAGCGTGGTCGGACAGATACGGGTCGGAGTCCAAGTTAAACTCTTTTTCGGTATGGATTTCTTTGTTTTTTTCCAAAGAAGCCACCTTGCCTAAAAAGTGGTTGGCCTGCGTCGGGTCCGGCAAGGGCGCTTGGGCGGCTTTAGCCTCTTTGGGCGCGGCGGAAGAGCCGCCGTTTCCATTAGAGCCGCTGCCCCCTTTGGGCGCGTTTTGCGCGCCCGTGGGGACAATTTCGTCCATCTCAAAGCGGTGCTGGTGATCCCAGTCCAGGCGGCCCAAAGAGCCGGTCAGCACGATTTCGGGCACGTCGCCGTACACGATTTCGTCCAAGAATATCTGCATACCGTCTTCGGGGTCCACAAAGTCTACGCCGTTGGATTTGAGGAACGTTTCCACGCCGGCGCGCACGCCCATACCCACATTCTTATAGGCGCTCATCGCGATAGAAATGGCGCGGTAGCCTTGGTTGGTCAGCGAGAAAGCCGATTTGGCCAAATAGTCGTTGGCGGAGGCGTAGTCGCTCTGGCCCAAGTTGCCGTATTTGCCGGCAATGGAGGAGGCAAAAGCGAAGAAGCCGTCGTCACGCACGATGTTGTTAGCCAAGAAGCTGGCAAAGCTGGTGGCTTTTACGTCAAAGATGCGGTAATATTCCGCGGGGTCTTTGTCGTAAATCAGCTTAGAGCGTTCCAACCCGGCAAAGTGGATTAATCCGTCCACGCGGCCGTTTTTGGCTTTGATTTTCGTGCAGACTTCTTTGACCATAGAGCTGTTCATCACGTCGCAGTGGTAATATTCCACTTCGCTGCCCAGGTCGCGCAGTTTCTGCAAGTTGTTGTAAAGCGTGATAGAGTCTTTCACGCGGCCGAAAGCGCGCTCCAACATGACCGGGGTGGCCTTTTGCGTCTTGTCTGCTTTGAGGTCTTCCCAGATTTGTTTCTTCAGCGCCGCCAGTTCGGCTTCGTTCATAGACGCCCACAGCGGGGTCTTTTCCTGGATTTCAATGATATCCAAGACGATAATCTTGCTGTGGTACTGCGCCGCAATTTTCTGGCTGAGCATCGCGCCAATGCCGCGGCCCGAACCGGTAAAGATAATGGTCTTGCCGGCCAGGTCAAAGCGTTTTTCGCTTCTGTCCAAGCGCACCGGGACGGACAAGATGGTGCTGCGTCCGCCTTCCCGCGCGCCAATCATCAGGCGCATATCGCCGTGGAGTACTTCTTCCATGGTGTAGCGGGCCATTTCGTCTGGCGTGGTGGTGGGCTCAAAGTCAATGAGCTTGCTAATTGCGCCGGTGCGTTCATAGACGTCTTTGCGGTAGCAGGTAACGCCGCCGGTCAGCGCGCCGGAGATGGGGTTAAACTCATCTTTGGTCGTGTAACCGAATGTACCGTCAATTTTGGTGTTTACCGCAAAGAAGGTATCGGCGTCGGTGCGGTTGGATAAGCCTTTTTCAAATACGCGCAAAGCAATAAACAACGGCATGACGTATTTGGTCAGCTCATTGTGCGGGCTGGCTTTCTTGTCAAATTTCTTGACGGTGGCCCCCAGCAGATACACAATACCCTGAATGTTGGGATCTTCCGCAGCGTACTCTTTGAGCGCGGCCTCGGTTTCTTCGTACGATTCCCAGTTCACAATCGTGGTATTTTTGCTGCGGGTCTTGAGCGTGGTAAACACGTGGGTTTTTACGCCCAATTCTTTGAACTCTTCCTGATAGGCTTTAATCAGTTGGGAGTTATCGGCAAAAATCAGCACCGTGCGGTCTTTAGACAGACGGCGGTTTTCGCGCTCGGTCAGCGGGGCCTGCGCCACCACGGTTACATTGCGCAGTTTTTTCTCGTGGCAATGTTCGCCGGCGTAGCCTTCACGTTCCGGGCGTTCAGCCAAAGACACATGCGGTTTAATCGGCTCGGTCGGGTTGGTGGTCAACATTTCTTCAGAAGGCTTCTCCACCTTTTCCGCCGTCGGCACCGCTTCCTGCACCGTAGCTACTTTAATGGTGGGCAGCTGCGGTTCTTGCGGCTGGGCCACAGGAGCCGGGGCGGGCTGAACCGCCGCAGCGGGAACAGGCTGAGCTGCAGGCGCCGGAGCCGGAGTTACCGCCGGGGCGGGTTGAGCCGCCACAGCAGGCTGAGCCACAGGAGTCGGAGCCGGGGTTACCGCGGCAGGAGCCGCCGCACCTTCGGTGCCGGCATTAGCCATAGCATATTGAATGATAGAGCGAATGGTCGGATAATCTTTGAGCTGTACGCCTTCCTGGCGCGCAATCTGGTACTTCTCGCGCATAATGGCAAACAACTCGGCCTGTTTGACGGTGTCAATACCCAAGTCCGCTTCCATATCCAAGTCCAGGTCCAGCATATCCTCGGGGTAGCCGGTCTTTTCCGCTACAATGGCTTTAATATCTTTAGTTACGGACGCTTCGTCCAAGCTCGGCATCGGGCCGGCTGCTTTCGGCGCAGCGGCAGGAGCTGGAGCGGGTTGGGCCACAGAAGCTACCACCGGGGCAGGTTGAGCTGCCACAGCAGGGGCTACTGCCGGGGTTACCGGGGCGGCGGCAGGTTGGGCCGCAGAAGCCGCACCCGTTTCACTGCCGGCATTGGCCATAGCATATTTAATAATGGAGCGAATGGTCGGATAGTCTTTGAGCTGTACACCCTCTTGGCGCGCGATCTGATACTTCTCGCGCATAATGGCAAACAGTTCGGCCTGTTTGACGGTGTCAATACCCAGGTCTGCTTCCATATCCAAGTCCAGGTCCAGCATGTCTTCGGGGTAGCCGGTCTTCTCAGATACGATAGCCAAGATGTCTTTGGTTACCGCCGCTTCGTCCAAGCTCGGCAAAGCCGCTTTCGGCGCGGCGACAGGAGCCGGAGCAGGTTGAGCCACCGGAGCTACCGCCGGAGTTACCGCGGCGGGCGCCGCCACAGGGGCAGCCACCGCTTTCGGCGCGGTGTGGGCATGCATCATGCTGGCTTTGTCTACAAAAGCTTGCGCTCCTTCCATGACTAAGGAAGGTTTCACCCCGTGTTTATAGTTGTCTTTTACGCGCAGGGTGTTGTGGTCAATTTCCAACACCGGGTTTTCTTGGTTGGAAATTTGTTTCAGCCAGGCTTCATGCTTGGCACTGTCGCAAATGCGGGGTTCACCCACCGTCCACATTCTTTCCAGAAGCGTCATGCCAATCTGGGAGCCAAAACCCGCCGCCAAACGCAGTGCATACTTAAAGTCATAATGACCGCCTTTGCTTAAGGTAATGCCTTCCAGTTCCGGATCGGCTTCTTTAAAGTTGGCAATCGGAGGCACAATGCCGGTATTCAAGCAACGCACCGCAATGGCATCTTCCAAACCGGCACCCATAGAGTGACCGGTAAAGCCCTTGGTGTTGCTGACGATAACGGAGCTGACGTCTTTGCCAAAGGTGGATTTAAGCGCATACGCTTCGGCACTGGCGGAGCCGCCGCGGGCCGGCGTATAGGTTTCGTGAGAGATAAATACCAACTGTTTGGCAATATCGGAGCGGTTTAAGCCAAAATCTCTTTCTGCCGCAGACACCAGTTCATTCATTACTTGGGCCACATGGTTAACATCCAAGCGGGTGACATGGAAGCCGCTGTTGCGGATCTCAGTAGCCAAGAGTTTGGCCAGCGGTTTCATACCGCGTTTTTCTACTTCGCTCTGCTCTTCCACTACCAAGGACACGGCCCCCATACCTACAATCATGCCGTTGCGGCGGCGGTCAAAAGGCAGGGCGGCTTTGGTTACATCGCCCTCTGTCGTAGCGGCGCCGGAGGCCAAGAAAGCCGTCAGCATCCACTCGGCGATAGAGTCGTTGGTAATATCGTCTGCGCTAATAACAATAACGCGTTTGGCCCGGCCCAGACGGATCCAGTCATGCGCCACGGAAATGGCCTGCGCCGTAGAAGCACACGCCGCACTCATAGAGGTGGCGGGGCCTTTGGCGCGGATCCACTGTGCAAAGTGGGACTGGGCGATAATAATGGTCTTTAAAATAAACTGGGAGGTAAACGACTGCAAAGCCGGCACTTTGGCCATTTCTGCGTCGTACCACGCTTTCAGTTCGGCTTTCAAAGCCGGGTCGGAAATCTGGTTGATAAACGTCTCGTAGAATTTGGTCAATTCTTTGGCGTTTTTATTTTCCAACAGGGCCGTCAGCTTTTGGGCAAATTCCCCCATCATGCTGTTGGTAATCGGATAGGCAGAGGTGAAAATGACGCCAGTATTGTCAATCATCTCTTCCGGCAGGCCCCAGCGGTCCGGCAAGTAGCCGCCGGTAGAGGTGGGTTTGTAGTAGAGCACCAGCGGAATGCCGGCGTCTTTCAAAGCCAAGATACCCGCCGCAATAGCCAGCTGGAAGGCCTTGTCCATAGAGGCCACCCATTTGGCGGGCAGGCCAAACTCTTTTTCCAAGTCAAAGCTGCCGGCTTTGGCGGCCAGCTTAATGGCCTGGGAAACGGAAGCCAAATGTTCAATGCGGTGGTTGCCGTCTTTGGATTTAATGACGATTTCCACATTCTTGTCAATTTGTTTCTGCTGGCAGTCAGAGCTGACGGGCTCAATTAAATTGCGCCCCTGCAAAATTTCGTCCAGTACCCCTTCGCGGAATACTTTGTCCCAGCTGCCCGGGCCGCCGGCGGCAATACCGCTGATGACCACGTCCTTGCGTGCGCAGCAGCTCTGCGCAGCGGAAGAATGATTAGAAGAAGAAGGCATAGTTACCTCGTCTTTTTTCGTCGGCGTGGCGGTGGCGTCCACCCATTTTACAAACGCCGGGTTATAGGTGGAATTATCGCCATAAATATCGGTACCTTTCCAGTCAATATAAATGCCGGAAGAAATCAAGTTGGCAAACAAATCGTTAAATTCCACAATGCCGCCCTTTTTGGGGTGGTTGGAAGCCAACACTTTAATATCTTTCTTATCAGAAAGCGTGCTGGCGGCTAACGCGGAAAGCACCCGTTTGGGGCCGCATTCCACAAACAAACGCACACCGGAATCGTAGGTAGTTTTCAGCTGTTTCATCCATTCCACCGAGTGGGAAATCTGCGTGACCATCAGGTCTTTGATTTTCTCGGGGTCATTAGGATAAAACTCCGCCGTGACGTTGGTGGTAATGGGCATGGTGGGCGCATGGAACGTCAAAGTATCTAAGAACGCGCGGTACTGCGGCATAGCCGGGCGCACGATTTCAGAATGAAACGCGTGGGACACCGGAATCTGCACCGCCTGAATGCCCATATCAGTAAACATCTTGATAGCGTCGTCTACGGATTTGGACGCACCGGCAATAACGGTTTGCGTCGGGCAGTTTTTATTGGCTACCGCCACATACCCGCTGATGCGTTTAAGCTGCGGTTCCACCGCTTCAGCCGTAGCGGCGATAGAGGCCATTTTGCCGTTGTCTTCCACGCGGATTTCAGACATCACTTTGCCGCGGGTGCAGACGGCTTTGAGGCCGTTTTCAAAATCAAAAATACCAGCAGCTACCGCTGCGGCATATTCACCCAAGCTGTGGCCCATCACTACATCGGGTTTTAAACCAAATGAAGAAAGCAGACGCATCATGGCAATATCTGCCGTAAGCATGGCGGGCTGGGTCATTTCGGTTTTCTTAATGGCGGCTTCGCGCGCGGCGATTTGCTCTTTAGTCTCGCCGGGTTTGCTCCACAAGGTATCGGTCAAGTTCTGTCCGATGATTTTAATCAGCAGGCGGTCAGCTTCATCAAAGGTATCCTTAACAATTTTATATTTGGAAGCCAAATCCTTCATCATGTCCACATATTGGGACCCTTGCCCCGGGAACATAAAGCAGACTTTGGGTTTAATTTCAGACGGCGTGAACGGATAAATCCCTTTCATTCTTAAATACAAAGATTCCTGCGTCCACACGTCTTGTCCGCCAGCAATTTTAATGAAGTATTCAATTTTTTCTTTCAGCTTTTCCGGATTTTCCACATTAATAGACACCGCAAATTTGCGCGGTTTCTGTATGTGGTTTTTGTAAGAGATGCTGGGCAGATAGGTCGGGTCATATTTAATGGCTAAAACGGCTTTGCCCAATTCATTAAATAAATCCTGCTTGGTGTCTGCCGAGAAGGTCAGCACATCGCTTTGGATTTTTTCGCCCGGGACAAGCAGGCTGTACTCACTGGCGTTCATTTCTTGTTTCTCCTCTACTGCGGGGGTAGGATTGGAAATTGCGGCGGCGCAGACTTTATTTTCCTCCGTCTTTTTCAGCAGGCCGTCATTCATTTCTTCCATAGCTACGTGGAAGTTGGTCCCGCCAAAACCGAAAGCAGATACGTTAGCGCGGCGCACTTTGTCGGTGTTCCACGGCTCCAGCTTGGTAATAACGCGGAAGGGGCTGGTGGCCCAGTCTACCGTCGGGTTGGGGGTTTCAAAATTGATAGAAGGCGGCAATACCTTATTATATAAGGCCAAAGAGGTCTTAATTAAAGAGGCAATCCCCGCCGCGGCCTTAGCGTGGCCGATTTGGCTTTTTACGCTGCCCAGACCAATGGTGCCGGGTTTGGCATACGGGCCAAAGATTTCATACAGAGCGTTGAGCTCCACAGCGTCTCCCACACGGGTGCTGGTGCCGTGTGCTTCCACCAAGCCCACATCGCCCGGTGTATAGTCCACCTGTTCAAAGGCTTTTTCTACGGCAATTTTCTGGCCTTTGGGGTTGGGGGCGGTAATACCTTTGCCTTTTCCGTCGGAAGAAGCACCGATGGCGCGGATAACGGCGTAAATTTTGTCGCCGTCTTTGGCCGCGTCGGACAAACGTTTCAAAATCACCGTACCGGCGCCTTCCGCCATGACAAAGCCGTCGGCCTTGGCGTCAAAGGGACAAGAACCCTTTTCAGACAAAGCGCCGATTTTGCAGAACTTAATATAAGCAGAAGGCGACATCATCTGGTCCACGCCGCCTACAATAGCCATATCAAAGTTCCCCTCGCGCAAGCCGTTGACGGCCTGGTCTACCGCCGCCAAAGACGTGGCACACGCAGCGTCTACGGTAAAGTTGGTGCCGTGTATGTCAAAGACGTTAGCCAAGCGGCCGGCAATAACGTTAGCCAATTCGCCGGGCATGGAGTCTTCGGTAATAGGGGTAAATTTTTGGCGGACGCCTTCATCCATTTCGTCCATCAATTTCTGTTCGGCTTCCGGAGAGAGTGACTTATAGGTAGGAGTTTCTTTCAAAATTTCATATAAAAACGGGCGGTTCAAACGCGTGTTGGACATCTCGTTTTTCATACCGCCCATAGAATTGCCTACAATAACCGCACAGCGGTTGCGGTCAAATTCTTTTTTGTCATAGCCGCTGTCTTCCAACGCCATGCGGGTGGTTTCAATAGCCAGGTGTTGCACAGTGTCCATCTGCTTGGCAATTTGAGGCGGAATGCGATACTTAATAGAATTAAATTTAAACTCCGCGGGAATAAAGCCGCCGATTTTGGAATAAAGTTTATCTTCGGCTTTATGGTCCGGGCTGTAGAAAAGTTTATAATCCCAATAAGATTGGGGAATTTCGGTGATGCAATATTTACCAGTTTGAATGTTTTGCCAGAACTCGTCTTTATTTAAAGCTCCGGGCATAATGGCGCCAATGCCGACAATGGCAATAGGCTCTTTGGTTTTATTGTTCATTTTGTCTCCCGAGTTTTGGGTAAAACTCTATATGGATATATTATATGAAATTTAGCACTCATGGGCCAAGCCGCCCCCCTTTTTGCCAAATCTCAAAAATAAATTCTAACCCGCCCACTTAGATTTGCCACTTGTCTAACGCAAGAATCCGCCCCAACTCTCTCTTCCAAAAAAAGAAGGTATGCTTATGCGCCCAGCTCAAATGCGCGGGTCTTTTTCATATAGATATATTCCGTATAAGCTTGCACCTAAGCGCAAAAACACCCCTTTTTTTGCTTTTTCCGATTTTGCAAACGGCGGTCCGTTTTGCCCAAGGGCTCCCCTGAAACTAAAGTTGTATGCAAAAAGGCTGTGCTTTTTGCGCCGGTCTTTTATAAAAGGGAAGAAATATATAGGCCTAAAAAGAAAACCAGCGGACTTAAATTTCTTTTTATTAGCCTAGCTAAGCACATAAAAAGCCCGCCTTTTTACGGGCGGGCTTTTAAATTCAAGGCTGTTTTTGCTATTTTTCGGCTTTTTCAGCCACTTTCATGTTTTCCAATTCTTCAATCAAACTCAACAAAGTAGGCTGCAATTTTGTGACATATTCCTGTTCAAATGTAGACAGGCGCTGCTCCATGCGGGACACCAAGCGGTTCAAATCCGCATTGTTTTTATCCTGCGCCAGTTTCATCTCTTCCAAACGGTAATGCAGCTCTTTTACTTTTTCTTTCAAATCCGTCACTTCCAAAGCAGACGTGTTTTGCAAAGAGCTTAAAATAGAAGCGCGGGAAGCGAAGCTGGGTTTGGCTACGGTCATGACCGTCAGGTCCTCCACCGGATAATCCAAATCCGTTTCGCGCACAAGCGCGGCGCGGTATTTTGCCGTAAAATAAAACAGCAAAACAAAACACACCGTAAAACCAATGAGTTGAAAAAGCAAGGCGTTTAACATATGTACTATATTATCATATTTTAAAAGAGAAAACACAGCTCTTTTCTTACCAGCCCCCGCCGAAACGAAGACTCCCTTTTTTTTCTGCCACGGCAGAGGCGGCCCCGTGTACTCTTGGCACGCCCGGACGTGCACGCTCGCCCAAAAAGATATAAAATATAAATAATGGACGATACATTACTAAACACCCTCTTTTCCCATTTTTCTGCCGGGCGCACCCCGGACAAAACCGATTTCAACGCTTCCAAAATGTTTTCTCTGTTAGAAGACCCCTTTGGCATTTGGTGTTCTTTCCACGCACCGGAAGGGGCCGCCGTCAATGAATTAAACCGCTATGAAAACCTCAAAGTCCGCACCGACCGCAACAGCCGCGACATTTGGATAAAAGAGCATTTCCCCGGCGTAGAATTTATTTCCGCCACCAACGATACGGACCGCTTTAAAGGCACCCTGCGCGCCATGATAGAGGGCAAAAGCGCCATTGCCAACGCTGCCCTGTGGAACCTGCCCCAAGGCATATACGGAAGCATTAATCTATTGCAGCGGGTGGAAGGCGGCAAAAGCATTTTTGGAGATTATCATTACCGCATTATCCAGTTTAAACGGGCCCATGACTTAAAAGAACATTACGCCCTGCAAGTATCTCTTTTAAACCATATTTTATCGGACATACAACAATTTACCTGCCGCTATACGCGCGTGGAGCTTAAAGGCAAAACAGTGGAAGTGGATTATTTGGACCACGAGCAACGCCTGGAGCGGGAGCTGGACTATTTCCGCCGCATTCGCGACGGCAAAGCCAAGCCCGAAGCGCACAAGCCGCCCAAAGCGGCCAACCCGCCCTGGCGCATTTACGCCAATAAAATAGTGGCGGAAAGCAAAGATTTGCAAATGCTGCCCGGATTAAGCGCCGAAATGCGCCAATGCTTAAAAATTGACGGCCTGTTCACCACAGACGACGTTGCCCACGCCGGGCTGGAAAAGCTGCGCAGCCTGCTGGAAGAACCTTTTGCCACGGACGCTTATTACAACTCTTTGGCCTATCTGCACCATAAACCGGTGCTTAAGCAGGCGGGTTGTTTTCCCCCTCCGGCCAAAAAACACAACTTGTACTTTGATTTTGAAGCGACGGAAACCTTTACCAAAGACAATGTGTCCTTTGTCTATTTAATCGGCATTTGGGACAAAGAAGAAGACAAGTATGTTTCTTTTGTAGCCAAAACGCCGGAAGAAGAAATCAAAATTTTTGAGCAGTTTTACGACTATATTAAAGAACCGCAGGACACCGTCCTTTACCATTGGACGGAATACGAAGCCAAAAAAATGCGCAAAATGGCGCAGGAAAACAAACACGATGAGCAAAAGCTGAATCTGCTGGTCAGCCTGTGCTATGACTTAAAAGTAGCCGTCCAAAAAGCGTTCTATCTGCCGGCGCCTAGCTTCTCTCTTAAAGCGGCGGCCCCGGCGTTTGGCTTTAACTGGCGCCAAGACGACTGCGGCGCCATGGACAGCATGGTCTATTTTACCAACTGGCTTAAAACCGGAAATGACGAGTTAATCCACAAAGTGCTCATGTATAATGAAGACGACTGCAAAGCCATGCTGGACCTGGAAAACAAATTAAAACAAGCGGATATTTTAATACCATGAACCAAGAATTTGCCGTCTTGCAGCAGTGTTTAAAAACCGCGGGCGCCATCGCACGGCGGCGGCTGGGCAAAGTCAGCTACAGCTTAAAGGGCCGGGCCAACTTGGTCACCCAGGCGGACGTGGCCTGCCAAAAAGCCATTTTGCAGATTATTAAAAAGAACTTTCCGACCCATGATTTTTTAGCCGAAGAAAACGGCCTTAAAAACACCGGCTCCGCCTGGAAGTGGGTCATAGACCCCATAGACGGCACCACCAACTATGCCCACACCATGCCGCATTTTTCCATTTCCGTGGCGCTGGCCTATAAAAATGAAATCATGTTAGGCGGCGTATATGATGTGTGCATGGACGAGCTGTTTTTGGCGTGCAAAGGGAAAGGGGCCACATTAAACGGCAAAAAAATACACGTTTCTTCCGTGCGTAAACTGGAAAATGCACTGCTGGTTACCGGCTTTCCGTATGTGCGGCAGCAACGCATGGACCAGCTGCTGGCCCAGTTTAAAAAATTCATCCTCTCCTGCCATGATATCCGCCGCTTAGGCTCGGCTGCGCTAGATATGTGCTGGGTAGCCTGCGGACGGTTTGACGGCTATTGGGAAGACTGCTTAAACCCGTGGGACATCTCCGCCGGGAAATTAATTTTAGAAGAAGCCGGCGGCAAAGTAACTGATTTCGCCGGTAAAAAATGGAAAAAGCTGGAAACATTTGGCCAGCAAACATTGGCCAGCAACGGTAAAATTCACCGGGAAATGTTTGCTATAATAAAAGCAGGATCGCTTTAACACACGGCGGGCGCGCCCGCGTGCCGCTAAGCAGTAAGGGTTTGACGTAAAGAGGGTCTTTCTTCATGTCCATTGGTGTAGTGAAACAATACAGCGTGTTCCTAGTCAACGAACCGGGCGCACTCAGAAATTTTGCCGACCTGTTTGTTAAAGAACGGGTCAACCTCATCGCTATTTCACAAGATGTCCGTTTTGACGCCGCCGTAGTACGCGTGGCAGTCAACTACAACACTGAAATCAGCCACGCTTTGACCAAAGCCGGCTTTACCAGCGTAAAAACAGACGCTATTTGCATTGATACTACAGACCGAGTAGGCTTAGCCTTTGATATTGGCGACGTACTGGCAAAGAAAGACATCAATATTACCACTATTTACGGCGCCTGTGTAGGCAATGGGCGCACGCGCTTTATTATCGTGGTAAGCGACATTACCCAGGCGCTCAGCGCGCTGGAGAGCTCCGGCTTATTTTAATTTCTTACCCTACTAAAAACCCCGCTTCTAAGAGCGGGGTTTTTATTTTATTCTTCAATTACATACCAACCATTTCCCTTTATGGTGGCCCCTTCTCCCATTAAAAACGAACATAGATTTTTCCACTCATCGCCCGATACTCCGTAAGCAGGGCGGCATTGCCGAAGAACACGCTTGGGAGAAGAATAATAAAACGTCAGCAAATAAACATTCTCATAAGAAGTTGTATCTTTTCGCTGATACAGCATGATATACGGCACGCCCCCTTCCGTATAAAAAACGGCATGCATTTGGCCGTGGCTAAAATTTCTTTCATCTTCCAACGGATAGTCTAACCCCAATTCCTCAAAATTAAATGCATATTGTCCATTGGCCATATAATACATTTCCTGCGCGCGGGAAATCGTACGCTCCATTTGCAGCATACTAACCCAGCGGCTGCGGTCCACCGCTCTTTGGTACTTAGGCAGCGCAATAGCCGCTAATATGCCAATAATCAGCACCACTACTAAAAGTTCTATCAGCGTAAAACCGGCTCTTATTCTGCTTTCACATCTGCCGGAACGCACGGGCAAAGCAAAAGACGTTCTCAGCGTCGTCACAAAAAACGCTAAATTGCGTTTTACAGAGATTTTGTGGTTTGGAGTATGTTTTTGATAAATTTTGTTCATAAACAAAATTTATCAAAAAAAAAAAACAATACAAGCCCATTAAAAAACAGCAGGCAAAAAGCGGCCAAATCCCTTTTGGCTCTTCTAAGCAACAAATAACATACGCATTGAACTAGGCTTTTAGACACAGCAAACCTGTTGGCTAAGGACCGGGGTAACTTCTTTCAAATTCCCGCTTCTTTCTATTTTGTCCGCCAGCAAACTTTTAAGAAAGCCCTATTGTTTTAGGGCGGCTTACTACGCGGCCTTCGCGCTCATGCCCAAGGTTTATGGTAAGAAGTGCGTATAAAAAAACACGCCCCCAAGGGCGTGTTTTAAATTGCAGAAAAAACGCTTTACTTCATGTATTTTTTGCGGTCTTTCATTTCCTGTTTCCAGCGTTTTTGCGCCAGCTTGTGGCGGCGCTCCGCCTCTCCGCTTAAAATATCGTCTACGCGTTGGGCTTTAATTTGCTCCAGGTTGGCTTCTTGCTCCTGCAAGGTAATTTCCCATTGGTCCAAATTGGCGCGCACTGACGCAATGCGCTCTTTAGACCAGGCAATGCTTTCGTCCGTCGCTTCCGATACAATTTGAGTTAAACGCGCCTTGATTTCCGCTTTTTTCTCTTCTGTTTTCGCTTTGCGGTACGCTTTAGCCAGTTTTTTGATTTCTTTATTGCGAGCTTTAAAACGCTCGTATTGCTCTTCCTGGCTCAGGGCCGGCTTTTCTTCGGTTGCCGCGGCCTCTGGCTGGCTCGGCAGCGTCTGCCCGGCCGCCTGCGGCTGGACGGAGGGTGCGTCTTTCTGCTGCGCTTGCTGGGCATACAGAGCGCCTGCCGCTACAGCCAAAAACAAAGTAAAAATCAGTTTTTTCATAAGCTCTCCTTACTGATAACTCCCCTTACGCGCGGCGGCACAGCACCCTGCCCGCCGATAAAAGTTCCGCCTCTAGATACAATGCAAACCTGCCCGCACTTATTGCACGGAGCCGTCTTTGACGCCTGCTTCTGCAAAGCCGCGCGCGCGCAGTTTGCAGGAGTCACAATGTCCGCAAGGTTTATCCCCGCCGCTGTAACAGCTCCAAGTAAGCCCAAAGGGCACGCCCAATTTGGCGCCAAGGCGCACAATGTCTGCTTTATTTAAATCCATCAGCGGGGCTAACACTTCCACCCCATGGGTTACCCCGCGCTCGGTGCCGCGGTTAATGGCTTGGGCGGCGGCGTCAAAAAACGCCGGCGTGCAATCCGGATAGCCTGAAAAATCCACCGCGTTGGGGCCGGCCACAATGGCGTCTGCATGCAGCGAATCCATTAAAGACGCCGCCACAGACAGAAATACCAAATTGCGCCCCGGTACATAAGTGGAAGGAATTTTACCGCTGGTAATTTCTTCTACGGGTAAATCAGGAATAGCTTGTTTTTTGTCCACTAAAGAGCTGGACACCAGCCACGGAAAATCCAGCGTAACAAAATGCTGTTTCACCCCCAGCCGCTGCGCTATTTCCCGCGCAGAGCGCACTTCTCGCTCGTGTTTCTGCCCGTAAGAAACGGTCAGCGTTTCACATTCGTAGCCTTTATCTAGGGCCCAGTAGAGGCAGGTGGTGCTGTCCAGCCCGCCGGAGAATAAAACAATTGCTTTCTTTTTCATACGCTTCCTTTAAAAATCCAAGCTGGCGTTTAAGGCGCCTTCTACTTCAAATTCTTCCATTGCTTTGATGTCGGCTTCGCTCAAATCATCCACATATTTGAGGGCATAGACAATCAGCGTCACTTTCGGGTTGGGGGCGCCGTCCTCTGCGCTGTTATACTGCCCCAAGAACATCGCATCAGCCCCTTTGGACGCTACAAAACGGCGGGCTTTCTCCACCCCGCGTTTCAAGGTATCGCGGTCCGGCTCCAGGTTTTTAATACGCAAAAGCCCCAGGTTGCCGTACGGGCGGGTAATCTCGCTTTTATCGGTTACGATTTGCACATCGGGCGGCATGGTTTCAGGGAAAGTCGGCCCGATAGGAATCCAATCCATATTGGTCTGGTTAATCGTCGCACACGCCGCCAACAAAAGACATACCGGCAAAATCAACAGTTTTCTCATACTCCCCTCCTAATTTTTAGACGCCAGCTGCCCGCAGGCGGCGCTGATGTCGTTACCCATACTTTTGCGAATAGTTACGCCAATGCCCATGGCTTTTAAGGCATCGGCCATTTCCTGCACAGCGCGGTCATCGGTTTTTTTGCCGCGGCCCAAGTTGCAGGCAATTAAATTAACATGCAGCAAATAACTAAATTTGCTCTCTCTAATCCACTTGCCCAGCTTGCGGATATGCTCGGGGCGGTTGTTCACCCCGTCAATAACGGCATATTCCAAAAACACCTGCCGCCCGGTTAAGGCCAAGTATTCGTCCAGCGCCAAGCGCAGCTCTTCTAAATCATAGCGGCGGTTGACCGGCATCAGGCGGCTGCGTTCTTCATCGTCAGCGTTATGCAAAGATACCGCCAGGTTGACCTGCGGCAAGTCTACCGCCAGCTTATGCAGTTTGTCTGCAATGCCGGAGGTGGAAATGGAAATATGGCGCGCACCGATATTTAAAAAATCGGGGTTGGTCAGATTTTGCACAGCCTTGACTACGTTTAAATAGTTCACCAGCGGCTCCCCCATACCCATAAACACCACGTGGGAAATGCGCTCCCCGATTTTTTCTCTCTTTACATACTCAAACCACATCAGCACCTGGTCGGCTATTTCTTCGTCGGTTAAATCCCGCTTAAAGCCCATGCGCCCGGTGCTGCAAAAGCTGCATTTCATCGCGCAGCCCACTTGGGTGGATACGCATACGCTCCAGCCTTCGTGCGGTTTCAAAAGCACGGTTTCAATCAGCAGGCCGTCTTTTAGTTTCAAAAGCGCTTTGGCTACGCGGTCCTGCTCGGAGAGGACCATTTTCTTGACGGTAAAGCTCAAAATGGGCAGCTCTTTTTCCAGTTTTTCGCGCAAAGGGGCCGGCAAAGAAGTAGCCTCCTGCCAAGAGGAAATGCCGTTTTTATACACGGCGTCTTTTACCTGCCCAATGCGGTAGGCCGGTAGGCCGGCGTCTTTGATAAATTGTTTAACACGTTCAAAATTCATGTATTGTATCCTGTATAGAAACCCTTTTTATTTTATCATTTTTCCCAGCCACGCAAACGCCACAGCCGGAAATAAAATTTTTTTTGCATATATAAGGTAAGAAAAAATGAAAAAACGCCGTTTTTTTAGTATAATACCAGCACTATGAGCGAAGATATTAAATTTAGCACATCCGGTTTCCGGGCGGTCATTGCAGAGGGGCTCACGGCCCAGACCGTCCAGCGTCTTGCATTCGGGATTTCCGACCATATTTTGGAAAACTCTTTCTACGGCTTTGAAGGCAGCGGCTACCAAAAACACTGCCAAGAACAAGGCAAAAAACCTAAAAAGCCCTTGGTTATCATTGGTTATGACACCCGCTTTTTATCCAAACAACTGGCTTATGTGGCCGCCAACGCTTTCTTAGCCAACGGCATTGGTGTTAAGATGGCCGACGAACCGCTGCCCACCCCGGTGGCGGAGTGGAACGTACTCAAAGAGGGCGCCGTCGGTGCGGTGGTGATCACCGGCAGTGAGGCGGACTATCATGTCTGCGGCCTCAAGTGGATAGCCTATTACGGCGGCATCGCCAACAACGAAATTGTGGAAGATATTGAAAAACGCACCCCCGGTCCGGCGGCCCAAGTGCTAAAAACTTCTTCTACGGAGTTTGACCATTTAAATTCCGCTGTGGTGCCCACCAATTCTTTGAAAAAAGAATATATGGCCCATTTGGAAAAGTTTTTGGATGGCAAAGCCCTTAAAAAGGCCAAACTGAAAATTGCGCTGGATCCGCTTTTTGGCACAGCCCAATATTATTTCCGCGCCCCGCTGGAAAAAAACGGCGTAACGGTAGAATCCATAGATGAAGGGGCGGACGTGCTCTTTGGCGGCAAAGTGCCCAATGCCGGACCCGTCAGTCTAGAAGGGCTCAAAAAATTGGTTCTCTCTAAAAAAATGCACCTAGGTATTGCCTGCAACCCAGATTGCGACAAATTCGGCATTATTGATTCCGATGGAGAATGGGTGTCCCCGAACGAAATTGGCCCCATGCTTTTGCACCATATGGTCAAAAATAAAAAGATTAAAGGCCGCGTGGTCCGAAGCGTCATCACCTCCACACTCTTTGACCAAGTAGCCAAAACGCACGGCCTGATGATGCGTGAGACCCCCGTCGGGTTTAAATATATTACCGAGCTGATGACCACCGGGCAGTATATTATGGGTATGGAAGAGTCCGGCGGTATTGCCGTAGCCAACCATATCCCCGACAAAGACGGCCTGTTGGCGTGTTTTCTGATAATAGATATGCTGGCGGTAGAAGGCAAAACGCTCAAACAGCTGCGTAAAGATTTCTACAAACAATACCGCCCCATGTACGACCAAAAAGTCAGTATCCCCAAAACGGAAACTGAAATCAACCGTATCATGGAACGCTTAGACATTAAGCCCCCCCTAGCTATTAACAAAACCTCCGTGTGGCGTATAGACTCCACCGACGGCTTCAAATTTATTTTGAAGGGTGGCAGCTGGCTGGCTATACGTCCCTCCAGCACGGAGCGGCGCATTCGTTTGTACGCTGAAGCGCCGGACGAAAAATTGCCCGCCGTATTAATTAAGGAAGGCAAAAAAATCATAGATAGTATTGTCTGAGTTTTACCCAGACGAAGGGGGTAGTATATGGCCCGGATTAAAAAAATAACCGGAAGAGAAGTGTTGGATTCTCGCGGATACCCGACGGTAGCCGCCGATGTTACGTTAGATGACGGCAGCACCGCCACCGCTATGGTGCCCAGCGGCGCCAGCACCGGCTCGCACGAAGCGCTGGAACTGCGCGACGGTACCGCGCGCTACAATGGAAAAGGCGTTTTAAAAGCGGTGGCTAACATTCAAAAAATTGCCAAACGCCTTATTGGATTAGACTCCAATGACATTCGCCTTATTGACGACACGATGATTGCCTTAGACGGCACCGAAAACAAAAGCAAACTGGGTGCCAATGCCATGCTGGCGCTGTCTATGGCGGCCTTGCGCGCCGGCGCCCAAAGCGAACAAAAACCGCTTTACGAACATATACGCAGCTGTTACGGTCTGCAGAGCAAACAATACCTGCTTCCTACCCCAATGCTTAACATCATTAACGGCGGCAAACACGCAGACTCCGGCCTAGACGTGCAGGAATTTATGATTGTGCCCACCCAGGCAAAAACATTTTCCGAAGCGCTCCAATGGGCCAGCGAGACCTACCATGTGCTTAAAGATATTTTAAAAAAAGCAGGGCAAGTGATTGCCGTGGGCGACGAGGGCGGCTTTGCCCCCAAAATCGCCAAGCACGAGGACGTACTGAAAACTTTAATCGCCGCCTGCAAGAAAGCCAAGCACCCGTCTATGTCTTTAGCCATGGACTGCGCCGCCAGCGAATTTTATAAAAACGGCAAGTACCATTTTGAAAAGAAAACCTACACCTCCCAGCAGATGAGTCAGATTTACGCCGGGTGGTGCAAGAAATTTCCCATAGTGTCTATAGAGGACCCTCTGCAGGAGGACGACTGGGCCGGCTGGCAGCACATTACCGCCCAGCTGGGGCAAAAAATACGTTTGGTGGGTGATGACTTGTTTGTTACCAATCCACTGCGCCTGCAAATGGGTATTGAGAAAAAAGCGGCTAACGCCATTTTGATTAAACTTAACCAAATCGGCACCGTATCGGAAACGGTGGACGTTATTTTAGCCGCGCAGAAAGCCCATTACGCGTGCATTATTTCGCACCGCTCCGGCGAAACGGAAGACAGCTTTATTGCAGACCTGGCGGTAGCCACCAACGCCGGCGCCATTAAAACCGGCGCCCCGGCCCGCGCCGAGCGTACCGCCAAATACAACCGCCTGCTGCAAATAGAGCACGAGCTGGGCAAAAAGGCCTCTTACGCCAAAGACAAAGCATTTAAGAAATGAACGACCTAAAAAACTTAATTATCCGCAACCGCAAACCGCTCATCGCCGCCTTGGCGGCGGTGGGCGTAGTTTGCTGGTTTTTAGGCAGCAGTTTCATTAGCTTGATACACAACAAAATAGAGTTAAAAAAACTAAGCAGCCAAACCGTAGAGCTTGACGAGCAGTACCAGCAGCTGCAAAAAAAATTGGATTTACTGAAAAAACAAGACCCCGCTTATATAGAGCGGGTGGCGCGCGTGCAATATCATATGTCTAAACCCGGGGAAACGGAGTTCCGTTTTTCTCCTCAAAAATAACAACCGACCCGCGCCGCCGACAAATATTTAAGTCCGCACCGCATGCGTTTTGCTGTAATCCGCTCGGTGCTAAATAAGGAAAAACAATGAACATAGATGTTTTAGAACTAGGCCCCATGGCCAACTGCACCTATTTAGTCAGCCAAGGCCAAGACGCTTTGCTGATTGATCCGGCCTGGGACATGAATTATATTGAACATACCCTGAAAACAAAAGGGCTCCACCTGCTGGCAGTATTTTTTACGCATGGACATTTTGACCATGTCAAAGAATCCGAACAACTGCTGCGGGCGCATGGTTTAAAAGCGTATATAGAACAAAATGACGTGCTGTTAAGCGGTCTGCCTGAAGAGGTGCTGCAGCCCTACAGCGGCGCACAGGATATAAAAGCCGGTCCTTTTTCTGTGCACATCATTCCCACGCCCGGGCACACGGCCGGCGGCGTATGTCTGCAGATTGGGGACGCGCTCTTTACCGGGGACACGCTTTTCCCCGGTGCGTGCGGGCGGGTGGATTTGCCCTCCTCCGACCCGCGGGCCATGCGCAAAAGCCTGCTGATACTGTCTAAACTCCCGCCGGACACGCGCGTGTTTGCCGGGCACAGCTACGGTGGCAAATGTTCGTCCAACATCGGCTATGAACGCGTGACGAACCCATTTATGCGAAGCGCCATTAAAGACGAGAAGGTGATTTCTTAATGCACCCGGTACTATTTAAAATAGGCTCCTTTGAAATGGCCTCCTACGGGCTGATGACCGCGCTGGCTTATATAGCGGCGGCATGGTATTTGTACAAACGCCTGCATTATATTAAGCTGGACAAAGACACTTTCTGGAATATTATTTTTATTGCGTTTGTGTCTGCACTGCTGGGGTCCAAGCTTTTGTATATCCTTGTTTCATGGCAGGAAATGGGAGCCACGTTTACCGAGCGTTTGGTTTACGCCGTCAAAAATTTCCGCTACGGATTTGTATTTTTCGGCGGGGCGGTAACGGCTATTGTGGCACTGCTGATTTATCTTAAAAAGAAAAAACTGCCGGTGTTGCCGACGGCGGATTTTTTTATTGTCGCCCTGCCTATCGGGCACGCCATTGGGCGCATTGGCTGTTTTTTGGCGGGCTGCTGCTACGGAAAGCCGACCCACCTGCCTTGGGGCGTTACGTTTACCGACCCGCACAGCCTGGTCGCCCCGCAATACCTGGGCACCACACCGCTCCACCCGACGCAGCTTTACGAGGTGCTGGCTAACCTGATTTTATTTTTTATTTTGCAATACTATTATAAAAAACCGCACAAAAACGGCACCGTGCTGGCGGCCTATTTAATCGGCTACTGTGTAATCCGCTTTGTAATTGAATTTTTCCGCGGAGACTTCCGCGGGGAATATATTTGGGGGCTTTCCCCCTCCCAGCTTATTGCCGTGCTGACCATAGCAATTACGCTGATAGCCATGCGGTTTTTGAAAAAGGATACCCCCCATGCCGGATAAAAAAATTCTTGATTTTGCGGGTTATTCCCGCCGCTTAGACATCTTTGCCACCGACGAACTGCCGCAGTTTTCGCGCGCGCTGGTGCAGAAAATGATTAAAGAAGGCAAAATTACCGTCAACGGCAAAAAAGTAAAACCTTCCTGGCCGCTGCAAGAAGGCGAAAAGGTGGAAATAGAGCTCCCCGCCGCCCAAGACCAAAAAAGCAGTTTGGCAGAGCTGATTATAGCAGACGACAAAGATTATTTTGTCATCAACAAGCCCGCCGGTATGCTGGTGCATCCGCAAAGCCCCATTTGGGAAACCAGCCCCGAGGCCGCCTTTGCTGCGGAAGAAACCTTGGTCTCACTGGTGCTGGCGCACCCGCCCAAAGGCTTTGAGCCGGGCACCCCGCGCGCCGGCCTGGTGCACCGCCTAGACCGCGAAACCAGCGGGGTGATGCTGCTGGCTAAAAACGCCGATTTTCAGGCCGCCATGACAGAGCTGTTTGCCAACCG
>CALVFA010000002.1 GCA_944326725.1 uncultured Elusimicrobiales bacterium
GCCAAAATGGCCGCTACGGGCAATTTAGGTGATATTGCCGTGACCGTCTTGCAGGTAATGGGTCTTAAAAAACCGGCTGACATGACGGCCAAAAGCCTGATTGAAAAATAGTTCTATATAGTATATGAGAAAGCGGGGGCGTACAGAACGCCCCCGCTTTTTGCGTACCGGGTAGGGAAAAAGTAAAATAAACGTATGGAAAAGTACCTAAAAGTAAAAGTGCACGCAGGCGAGAAAAAAGAAAAACTTTTGCGGAAATCTGCCGACACTTTTGAAATTTGGGTCAAAGCCCCTGCCGAGCGCGGCCTGGCCAATGCCGCTGTGCGCCTTGCGCTGGCGGCGCATTTTGGCGTGGCGGAAAATAAACTCTCTTTAATAAAAGGAGCGACCTCTCCTGCCAAAATCTTTCTATTGCGGGATTAAGTTCGGATCGCCTCTAGGGGCCGGGACGCAGTACTATAGCCTTTGTATCCACGCCTCGGCAGCAAGTGGTAGGGGCAATATCCTTTTTTATTGTTTGATTGGTCGTTAGCAGTTTCCCGGCGAATGCCGGGATTTTTATGGGCTATTTTTGCCCAATATTCCTTGGCTCTTATTCCAGCGATTTTATGTCAGAGGCCCTCGTGATGCAGCTTAGTTTATGCCGTATTGTGTTTGGTGATTTTTGGGTTGGAAGGTAAATTATTGTTTTTCGCAGTTATTTTTTGTTATAATAAATCTAAGGAAAGAATCGCCCGGGCCGCAGGTGAGTTAGTGCCCAAAAGAGATTCAATAAACCTATGCGAGGCGGTAGGATACGCCTTGTGGGGTTTTTTGTCTGGAAAATCAGAGAAATAAAATAGTATAATAAATCTATGAGAACCTACGAAACTGTAACAATTGTAAAACCGCAGCTGTCCGATTCGGAAGTGGCGGAATTTGTGACCAAAGTAAAAGAATTGGTCGCCAAAAACGGTGGCGAAGTCACCAGCGAAGAAAAACTGGGCAGACGGAAATTCACCCACGACATTAACCATGTCCGTGACGGCTTTTACCTGTACTTGAAATTCAAAGCCCAGCCGGCTTTCATCAAAGTATGGGACGAAACGATGAAGCTCAACGAAAAAGTGTTGCGCTCTATGGTCATGCTCTCCAGCGAAATCAAAGCCAAACCGGCTCCGGTGGCCAAATAAGAGGCGCTTATGGCAGGCCAAATCAGACTTCCGGAACAGAACCAAGTCCTTATCGCGGGCCGCTTAACGCGTGACCCCAATGTGGCCTTTACCCAAAAAGGGCAGGCGGTGTGCCGCTTTGACGTGGCCGTCAACCGCCGCTATATGGACCAGACCACAAATGAATGGAAGGACGACACCGTGTTCGTGCCCGTCGTAGTCTGGGGGACCGCCGCCGAACGGGCCAAAGACCGCCTGAAAAAAGGCACCCCCGTTTATGTGGAAGGCCGCCTGACCAGCAGCGAATATACCGATAAAAACACGGGCCAAACCCGCAAATCGCTGCAGATTACCTGCCGCCGCCTGCAAATTTTGGAGAGCAATTTCTCCGGCGGGGCCGATTATGCCCAGCCGGCCGCTAAAGACGACGTGCCTTCCGTAGACGTGGACCAGCCCGTTATGGAAGACGATGTGCCGTTTTAAATTTTCAAATTAAGAGGGAAGTGAAAAAATGTCCGAAGAAATTAAAACTAATGCTGCACCTGCCGCCGCTCCCGCCGCGGCTGCCAGACCGGAAAGACCGGCCAGACCGTTTGCCAAAAAGCGCTTTGAAAGCCGCCGCAAGGTCTGCAAAGTCTGCGCTGAAAAAATTGACAACGTAGATTATAAAAATTTCCAATTCGTTAAATCTTTCACGATGGAAAGCGGGAAAATTCTCTCCCGCCGCATCACCGGTACCTGCGCCAAACACCAGCGCCAGATTACCAAAGCAATTAAACGCGACCGCAATTTGGCTATTTTGCCGTATTCGCTGCCGAAGAAATAAGTGTTTAGGGAGAATTCGAAATGAAAGTTATTTTGAGAGAAAACGTAAAGAACTTGGGTATGGCCGGCGATATCGTGGAAGTAAAAAACGGCTATGCCAGAAACTTCTTGGTGCCGCAGAACTTGGCTGAAGTAGCCACCCCGGGCGCCGTGAAAAATTGGCAGCTGGGCGCTGAACGCCGCGCCAAAAAGATTGAAGCCGAACTGAAAGAGGCCCGCGCTATCGCTGAAAAGCTGGAAGGCGTGGTGTTGCCCTTTACCAAAACCGTCAACAGCGACGGCGTGGTGTTTGGCTCTGTCAACAAAGCCGATATTTTTAAAGCTTTGACCGCGTTGGGTCACAAAATCACCAAAGATAACATTGAACTTAACATGCCGGTAAAAGCTTTGGGTGAAACCGAAGTGGGCATCTATTTAAAACCCACCGTTACGGCTAAAATTAAAGTGAAAATTGAAGCCTTGACCGAAGTGGAACCCACCATTCCCGACGCCAAAGCCGAAACCAAAGCTGAAGCTGCCGCTGAAGGAAAATAAGTCTGCCGGCCTGTGCCGTGCAGAAACAAGGTTGCCGCGGTTAACCCGCCCAACCGGGACCGAGTAGGTTCTCTGATGAGCAGTTCACTTTCCGCCCCGCACAACAAAAGTTGTGCGGGGTTTTTTCCATATCCTAGTTTTGCTAAAATAGCATAGTAGAAGGGGGCAATATGACAAATAACTTTTTAAATAAATGTATTACTAAGAAAGGGTTTACTCTTATAGAACTGCTGGTAGTGGTCTTAATTATTGGTATATTGTCTTCTATTGCCTTGCCTCAATATACGACTGCCGTAGAAAAGGCGCGTGCCACAGAAGCGGTAATGAATATAAAAACGATTACCGATGCGGCTGATTTATTTATATTGGAGAATCCGGCCTCTTCTTCTACCTGTTTTTCTGATTTTGGAGCTACAGCCCTCTCAGGGGGGACGTGGAGCGGTGGAGACTATACTACAAAAAATTTTACCTACGATGATTTATGTATAGCCAATGGAAAAGGCCGGATAGATATCCATAGAAATACGGGGGAATATTCTTTTTGGATTACTAATGAAGGAGACGGCGTTTGTGATGGGCGGGAAGGCAAGTGATGTAAAGTTTGTGTTACCCAGGATACGGATTTAGGTAGAAAGATTTGCCGCGGGTTGGAGAGCCAAGGATTTACATATCTAGATTCGGAGATATAGCTGAATTGAATTGAGTATGAATTAAAAACCGCTTCTAACAGAGCGGTTTTTTTGTATAAGGTGTTGTTTGACGCACGGGGCGTAGTTTTATACCATATAACAAAGGTGTTTTATCACGAAAAACGAAGAGAGGATTTTATGAAAAAAATTATCAACTCGCCCCAAGCTCCCAAAGCCATTGGGCCTTATTCCCAAGCGGTGGAAGAGGGCGGTTTTATTTTTACTTCCGGCGTGCTGCCGGTGGACCCGGTAACGGGGGAAATCTTTGGCGGGGACGTCAAAGGCCAGACGGAGCTGGTGCTGAAAAATTTGGAAAATGTGCTTAAGGCCGCCGGCGCCCAGCTAAAACATGTGGTCAAAACCACCGTTTATATGACTGATTTGACGGCGTTTGCTGAAATGAACGAAGTATACGCCACCTTTTTTAAGGAAAATCCGCCCGCCCGCACGACGGTGCAGGTAGCGGCTCTTCCTAAAGGCAGCTGCATTGAAATAGAAGCCATTGTGCGCAAATAAAGGAAAACTATGGCAAGTGTGCACGAAGAATTGTTAGCCAGCCGCAGCAACGGTATTTTAATGCCGCTGGCGGCGATGAAAACGGAAAGTGACTGGGGCGTGGGGGATTTCTCTTCGCTAAACCAGTGGGTCCGTTTTTTGGGCGGGCTGGGAGCAAGCATAGTGCAGATTTTACCTCTGCAGGAAACCGCCCCCGGGCAGACCTGCCCGTATTCCGCTTTAAGCGCTTTTGCCATAGACCCGGTATATATTGATGTAAACGCAGTGCGGGAAGTATCTTTAAGCCGCCGCGCCCAAGAGGAAATACAAAATTTACAGGGTGATATTACCGCTTGGCGTCTAAGCCGCAAAGCTCCGTTCAATGCAGTCAAACAAGCTAAAATGAAAGTGCTTTGGCAGGCCTATCAGTTCTTTTTAGAAAATGAACTGGCCTATCAATCCCCGCAGGCCCAGGCTTTTGCTGCTTACTGCGCCGCCAAAAAAGAATGGCTGCGCCCGTACAGCATTTTCCGCGCGCTGAAAGAATTTTACCGCTGGCAGACCTGGACGCAATGGCCGCAGGATTTGGCCTTGTTTAAAAAAGAGGCGGTAGACGCTTTTGAAGCGCAATACCGCGAATATGTGGATTTCTTTTCTTATGTGCAGTGGCAGGCTGATTTGCAGCTGCGCACCGCTAAAGTGCAGGCGCAGGCCGCCGGGGTGCATTTGTTTGGGGACATTCCGTTTGGTACCAATTTAGACAGCGCCGAAGTGTGGAGCGAGCGGGACAATTTCCGCCTGGAGTGCTCCGTCGGCGCGCCGCCAGACCAGTTTTCAAAGGACGGCCAATGCTGGGGGCTGCCTGCCTATAATTGGGAGCATATTCAAGCAGAAGGGTTTGGCCTGTGGAAGCGCAAAATCCGCCGCGCGGTGGAATTGTATGATTTGTTCCGGCTGGACCATTTAGTCGGGTTTTTCCGCACATATATTTTCAAATCAGGCGATAACCAGGGCGGATTTGATATTTTGGTGGAGCAGCAGCAAATTGACCGCGGATACGGATTTCTGAGTATGGTGCTTGACAGTGCCCGCGGCGCTATGCCGGTGGGGGAGGATTTGGGCGTCATTCCCACTTTTGTGCGCCGTATGCTGGTGGAAATGAAAATCCCCGGGTATAAAGTGTTGCGCTGGGAGCGTGAAGATAACGGCTATTACCGCGAACCGCGCAATTTCCCGGTGGTGTCTTTGTGCACCACTTCTACCCACGATACCGAAACCGTGCGCGGCTGGTGGGAAACCATGCCCCAGCAGGAACGGGCCAATATTTGGGAAATGATTTCCGCCCAAAAGACCGATGGCAACGTTCCGTTTAATTTAGACACTCAGCGCGCTATCTTGCGCCGGGTGCTGACTTCCGGCTCGGCCCTGACGATGTTCTCCTGGCAGGACATTATCGGCACGTTAGACCGCGTCAATGTGCCCGGTACGGTGTCTGATGAAAACTGGACCTACCGCAGTGAATATACCCCGCAGGAAGCCGCCAGCGTGTATAAAGAGCAGCTGGACAGCTACCGCTCTTTGCTGGAAGAGACGGGCCGCTTAAAAAAATAATAGAAATTATCGGCGGTGCCGGGCATTAAGCCGGCACCGCTTTTTATTTTTAGGTGCAAAATAATCTGTTGTGGATTTTGTTTTTATGGGGGCTTTTGTTATACTCTTTTTATGAAAGAATATACAGCGATTATTCCGGTGGCCGGAAAAGGGGTGCGCTTGCTGCCTTTTACGCAGCATTGTCCTAAGACGATGCTCAGCGTGGCGGGAAAGCCTATTATTGCGCATATTTTGCAGCAAGTAGAGCAATGTGGTATCCGCAAAGTAGTGTTTGTGGTGGGGTATCAAAAAGAACCCTTGATAGCGTATGTGCGCAGCCACTACCCGCATTTGGAAACGATTTTTGTAGAGCAAAAAGAGCCTAAAGGGTTGGGGCATGCCATTTATATGGCAAAAAACGCCGTCACGGGGCCGTGCTTTATTGTGCTGGGCGATACGATTATTGACGGGGATTTGCGCCCGCTGGTGGCGTGCGGCAAGAACGCCGTTGGGGTAAAAACCGTAGAGGACCCGCGCCGCTTTGGCGTGGTGGAAATGAAAGGGGATTTGATTGTCGGTTTTGAAGAAAAACCGCAACAGCCCAAAAGCAACTTGGCTTTAATTGGGGCTTATTCATTTTTAGAGGCGGGACAATTGTTCTCTTGTTTAGAAGAAGTAATAGCGTCTGGAAAGACTATTAAAAATGAAATCCAGCTGACCGATGCGCTCTCTTGCCTTTTGCAGCGGGGGGTAGAGATTGTGCCCGTAAAAATGAATGACTGGTTTGACTGCGGCACGTTAGAGATTATGCTGCAAACTAACCGAGTTTTACTGGAGCGGCATAGCCATATCCCAGAGAAATTCCAAACAAATAACCACATAATACCGCCCTGTTGGATAGATGAAAGCGCTGTGCTGGAAAATTGTGTATTGGGACCGCATGTATCTGTAGGGGAAGGAGCGGTGCTTAAAAACTGCCGGTTAGAGGACACCATCATTTCCTCACAAACAGAACTGGAGGGAAAAAGTGCCCAACATTTTATAGCGGATAAATATACAAAATAGAAAATCTTTTGTTAAAACCTCCGATGAAAAATCGGAGGTTTTTTGTTTTAAGATTTTGGGTGTCTGTCTGCTGTGTCCCAGATGAAACCCCTACCGCAAAGAGCAGTAAGCGGCGAAATATAAGGTTTGCTGTGTAGTTAAGATTTAAAAACCCCGGCGGGTTGCCGGGGTTTTTATACAAAAATTATTTGGTTGTTGCCGGGGCGGTTTTTGCGGTGTCTTTTCCCAAACCTCCGCTTGCTGTGGCAGAGGAAGGGGCCGTCGGCTCCGTGGCCGCGGTTTCCGTTTGCACCGCTTCTTGGACGGTGGCGGTAGAGGGTTGGGTTGGCTGCGGGGCCGGCATGGGGAAAAGCTCGTCCGCTAATTGCTCAGTTTGTTTTTTGGCAGTGGCATATTGCTCCGCCGCTTGCAAAAATTGGGAAGTGGGGCGGCTGTTAACAGTATTTTTGGCTATTTCCGCTTCATAAACAGCTTTTTTAAGTTCAAAATCTTGCAAGGAAAAAAATAAAGAAAGTTCCTTAAATAGGCGGTCCCGCTCCGCCTCTACCACGACAGGGCAGGAGCTTAAAGCTTGCGTCAGAGCGGAGATATTGCGTTGGGCTTGCTCTAGGGTGGCCAAATCCAGCGCGGGGTTTAAGCGGTCCAAATCCGGCACGGACACCGCGGCGGCCAAAGAGGTGTTTTTGGCCGGCACATAGAAATGCCCTACCATCATGCCAGCAGTGAAAATCAAACCAATGGTAAAGATATATAAAATATAGCGCATATACATATTCTAGCACAATCCGTTGTCAAAAGACTGGAAGAAGCAAAAGCGGACATGTACGGCCCGGTGCAAAAGAAGCGCAATATGTTTTTATTTCATGGTTTGATATGGGGCAACGTCAGGGCCCCTTGCCTTGGAGAACTGGCCGTAGTGTCAAAGAGAGAAAAATTTGCTATAATAAATATAGAAATTCCAACAGAAGAAATAAAAACTTTTCTTGCGGATTAAATTTTAGTATAATATTTATGTTGAGGGTTTGAGCAGCCCACAGACCCTCGTAGTTCCTTGACCGTTTTTAGCGCTCGTAGCTCAGTGGTAGAGCATCCGCCTTTTAAGCGGGGGGCCGTGAGTTCAAGTCTCACCGGGCGCACTTTTTTAGCCCTCTTCGTCTATCGGTTAGGACGTCGGATTTTCAATCCGAAAAGAGGAGTTCGATTCTCCTAGAGGGCGCCATTTTAAATAAAAACCCCGGTTTTCGCCGGGGTTTTTTATTTTTTCTTATCAGATGACGCTCTAGAGGATATGGATTTATTTGTGTTTTTGTATAGTAAGATAAGAAATAGAGGATCTGTTTACTATACAAAATACTTCTTTTGTTTCCTGCCGCGTTCCTCTCTGCTGATTTAAAACATTATTTTTTTTACTACAATTTTTACTACAGCACCGGTAGTTTGGCCACAGCCCCCGCCAAAGTGACAGGGGACAGGTGAGTGTATATGTCTGTTGTTTTTTTCCCTTTTATATCAAGTCCGTATTGTATATTTTCCTTAATAAATAGCCTGTCTTGAAACGGCAGGTAGTGCCTGCGCAAAAGCGCATGGATAATAGCAGCTCTCAGAGCGGGCCAACCGGTCAACCGGGTCAATCAAAACGTTTCATTCGGCGGTGGCAGTAAGGCTGGGTGCCTGTACGCTGGTAATAATGTTGGTGGTAATCTTCAGCGGGCCAAAAATGCTCCAGCGGCAAAAGCTGGGTAACGACAGGGTAGCCTCTGCTTTTTAGAATCTCTATTAAGTTTTGGGCAGTGTTTTTTTGTGTTTGGCTGGTATAGAATATGGCGGAGCGGTACTGAGCTCCGACGTCGGGCCCCTGCCCGTCGGATTGGGTCGGGTCGTGAATCTCAAAAAACAGTTTCGCCAGCGTTTCATAGCTGACGGTTTGTGGATCAAACAAAATGCGTACCGCTTCATAATGTCCGGTGTGCCCGGAGCAGACTTGTTCGTAGTTGGGCTGTGGCACGTGGCCGCCGGTATAACCGCATTGAATATCCAGTACGCCGTTTTGCTGCGCCATCAAATGCTCCACGCCCCAAAAGCAGCCTCCAGCAAACACTGCAATTTCCGTTCTTTTCACGGCCCCTCCCTATATTAAAAATCCAGATTTTTGGCACAAAAAGATATTTTACTGTCAGAAACAAACTTACCCACCCGATTAGAGTATAGGATAAAGCAGTTATATCGTAACAATTGCAGAGGGTAAGGTCAATGTACAAAGAGTTTGTAGCAAACGATAGCGTGGGGATATTAAGACACAAAAGCCGGATTGCGAAAAGTTGTTAAAAAGAAAGTGTAACGCTGTGGAACAGGCGGCGATGTTTGTTTTAATTACCGGGACTTTTTGTTTGATTTAAAGAGGCGTTTCTGTTGACGGGTGGGATTTTATTGAACGTATTCGATAAGAGGGCAGGGCGTATTATGAGTAGACAATAAAAAGCCGCCAGTTAGGGCGGCTTTTTATTGCTTGCTTGGCACGAATCAGATATTGCCTGCCAGTAAAATAAATAATCCTAAAAAGACCACGCAGAGCAACAGTTTAGTCAGCCCCAGATGTTTTTTAAGAAAATCATTGAATCCGCGGGATTCATATCCCGCCACCGCCAGCGCAAAGACCGCCAGCAACGGCACAATAAACATAAAGTTATATAAGAGCAAATAAATAACGGCCTTGACCCGGTAGGCCGGGTCTTGCATAATCAGTACCACTGTGGGCAGATAAACCTGCCCGGTGCATACGGCTTCCACCAAGGACACACAAAACCCCACCGCCAGCGCTGCCAGCGTCAGCCGCCACATGCTTTCATGTTTGTCGCGCAGGAAAAAGCCCATGATTTTGTGAATACGCACTTTAAGGTTTTGCGGTAGTTGCAAAAGCATTTTGTCCGCTTTTTTAGTTTTTTTGTAAACCCAAAAGTCATATATGCTTAAGGCAAAGAAAACCAAACAGACCAACGCCGTCAAAATGTAAAAAGCCTTAATTACCCAGTAGAAACCTTGCATGGCGTATAAGAAGCGGAAAAGCCCCAGCCCGATGAGTACGTACGCCGCAAATACCGCTGCACAGTAGGAAAGCCCCACTACAATAATTTCCCGGCGGGTGTATTTATATACGGTCAAGAACGAGATAAAGAAAACGATTACCGCAAAAGCGCAGGGATTGATACCGTCTACCAGTCCGGCCCCAATAATAGCCCAAAATGTAATTTGGCTAAACGCAGTTTCTGTATCAGGCGTTTGGGTTTGGATATCCGTTTCTTGGTCCAGCAGCATGGCTTTTTCAATGGCGCTTTCTGCATATGTTTTTATTTCATGCGGGTAGCCTACCATGTAGGTATCGCCGACAACTGCTGTAGGATAAGCGGGGCTTTGTCCATACGCTTCTGCCGTTTGCTGTAAGATCAAATTGTTTCCGTCTTTGGAAACGTCGTAAATAATGAAATTTACGCTGTCATTATATTTTTCCTGCAATACGGGCAGATATTCGTTTTCAAAATGTTTGCAATGCACGCAGGTCGGGCTGACAAAAACGGCAAAATCTACTTTTTGGTTGGGGGCTGCAAAAGAGACAACAGCAGAGCAAAGAACAATTGCAAAAAGCGCTAATTTTTTCATATTTATAAACTTCCTTTCATAAATTCAGAAATACCGCCCATCACCATATCTACCGACATAAGCACCAAAATCATACCCGTCAAACGCTCAATAGCCACCAACCCTTTTTTGCCCAAGAGGTTGCTGATGGGAAAAGAGAGCATCAATACCGCGGAATTGATGATAGAGGCGGTCAGCAGGGCTGAAAGCGTGAGCAGCTTATTCGGTTGCTGGGCCGATAAAATCATGATAATAGACAATACGGCCGGTCCTGCCACCAACGGAATAGCCAAAGGGACGATGAAGGGCTCTTCTTCTTTGGGGTTGGTGTGGGGCTCGTCGTTATTATTAAAAACCAATTTCATGGAAATAATGAATAAAATAATGCCGCCTGCGATACTCATGGAGAAAGAATGAATGCCAAACATGCGTAAAAACCACTTTCCCAGAAATAAGAAAGCCACTGAAATAGCCAAAGCGATAACCAACTCACGAATGAGTACAGCTTTGCGGCGTTCGGGTGCTACTTTTTTAAGGGCGGAAATGAAGAGGGGAATATTGCCAAACGGGTCCATTACCAAACACAATGTGATGACGGAAGACAAGAAAAAATCCATAAAACAGCTCCTTTTGAATACAAAAAACATCTTGCGGCCGAAGACCGCCATTTTCTATAGTATAGCAATTTCATACTGGGAATGTGAGGCCCGTAATGTAACCTAAAATACACTATTCCACAGTATGGGGATTTAGTACAATACATTTATGCTTAATTATCGGACCCCCCGTAGTTTTTGGAACATTATTAAATGGTTTTTTCTCTCTACGCTTATTGGCGTGATCGTGGGCGTGGTGGACGCTATTTTCCTAAAAACGCTGGACGCGGCCATTGGCTGGCGTTCGCGCTGGCCGCTTTATTTTGTGGGACTTCCTTTTTTCCTCTACATTATTTGGCTTTTGGCGCGCAAGGCGGCCCCGCAGGCGCAGGATTATTCCACCGACGCCGTCATTAATAAAATCAACTCTTACAGGCCTATCGGCCTGCTCTCGGCCCTGAAATCTTTGGTATTGAGTATTTTTACTATGACGGTGGGCGGGTCTGCCGGTAAAGAAGCCCCCTGCGCCGACGCCGGGGCTGGGTTGGGCTCTGCGGTGGGGCGGTTGTTTCGCATGAGCTCGGAAGACCAGCGCAAAATGATGATTTGCGGCGTCAGCGCCGGGTTTGCCGGGGTATTTGGAGTGCCGATATCGGGGGCGCTGTTTGGGTTGGAAGTGCTGTGGGTGGGACACATTTTTTATGATGTGATGTTTCCGGCGTTTATTGCCGGGATTACCGCCTTTCAGGTAACCACATGGCTGGGGGTGGATTATATTTACCACCCGATGAATTTTGCTCCGGTGTTTGCGGAACAGTTTTTCCTAAAAGTATTAATTGCGGGGTTGTTTTTTGGCGTAGTGTCTATTATGTTTACGGAAGTGATGAAATTTATGAAGGTGGTATTCCGTTATATTTCACTGCGTACGTCTGCTTTTTGGCGCTGTTTTATTGGCGGGGCTGTTTTGGTGGCGGTGGGACTTTTGACTTCTCCGCTGTATTTGGGCCTGGGATTGGACGGATTTAACGGCGTATTGGCCGGGGGGGATTTGCAGTCTCCGTTTGGTTTTTTAATTAAAACGTTTACCACAGCAGTAACTTTTGCCGCCGGCGGCGTAGGCGGTATTGTAACACCTATTTTCTTTGTAGGTGCGCAGGCCGGGGCGGTGGTGGCCCCGCTCTTGGGAACAGACGCTACCACCATGGCGGCTTTAGGTTTAGTGGCGGTGCTGGCCGGGGCGGCCAATACTCCGCTGTCGGCCAGTATTATGGCGATAGAGCTGTTTGGCGCAGAGATTGCCCCATATGCGGCGGTGGCCTGTGTGGTCAGCTTTTTGTTGACAGGCCAAAAAAGTGTGTTTGGCAGTCAGCGTATTTCTTTTGACAAAGACCAGCAAGATGTGGTTTTGCCTTCCGATTATGACAGGCCGGATAAAGCGCGGCGTATGTCTAGGCGGAAAGGATTGTTGTTAAGAACGTTTAAAGAAATGTCTAAACACTTGATTCCCAACCCGAAAGGATTTGATGACGATAACAATAAATAATAAAACGGGCCTTTCTGGCCCGTTTTTAATACAACTAATTTCTTCTAAGTTTTTGTACAAAGGCCCCCGTAAACCGGGGGCCTTCCGATATAGCTGTTACGGCGCAAAATGGAAACGGCGATTTTAAGGGAAGAAGGGTTAATCTTCAAAATCGGTTTCTTCCGCTTCCAAATCTCTGGCGAAATCTCCCCATTGTTCGCGGGAAGCCTCTAATTTCAAAGACAATCCTGTATCTGAATATTCCGCATAGGGTTTGTCGGCCAAAATATTTTGGTCTAATTTAATTTCCATGAAAAAAGGAGTTTGGCCCGGCATTTCCCCGCGGCAGGCGCAGCCCAAGACGGATTTGGGGGCCATAAAGATGGACACTTTCGGCTCCAACATAATCCAGTTGTCGGCTTGTCCGTTGGCCAGCACATTTAAAATAAAGGCGGAAAGATAGGGAGCTTGGGCGTCTTTTAAGGCGACGAATTTTTCAGCAAATTCATCAGAAAAAAGCGGTGTGTTTTTATAATAGAGCCCAATTTCATATTCCACGCAGGGCTCGCTGCTGCCTTCGTCATACCAGCGGGAAACGGGGGTAATGTCAAGTTCTAAGCCTTCTTTGCCGTATTTGATGTGTGCCATAAGTGCCTCTATAAATAAAGTTTTCTATATTATGGCAAATTTGGCGAAATGAAATGAAAAAATCTGCTCGGCGCTCTTTTTATTATGAAATAAATGAGCCGGATTTGACCTGAAAATATGTTACTCAAAGCCCGTTTGTTTGCTTAGCTCTATGAGGAAAGCAAAAATATATTTGACAAAGAAACAATTTATTAGTAAACTGTTTCTGTAAAAAGTATTTAACTAAATCCGTCTCTAGGCGTCATAAACGGAGACACCGGGCGTAAGTTTGAAAAGATTGCCTATATGGCGCTACTGGTATATAATATTTTGCAGGTGAGGATTTAGTTTGCTGTGAGAAGTGGTATTTGATTGGCTGGTATGGGTTTTGCATGCCAAAATGCAAGAAGAGTGCCACAGCAGAGTCCAAATATGGAGAAAATTTAAATCGTCAGTTTGTTTGTTTACAACAGGAGAAAGAATATGTTTGCTTTGCTTAAAACATTTTTTAACCGTTCGTTTTTGGCTTTGTTTTGTACGCAATATTTAGGTGCGTTTAATGATAATTTCTTCCGTACTGCCATGGCTACGTTTGTGACATATAAGGTCACCACGATGTCTGCGCAGGGCAAATCGGTCATAGTGTCTTTGGCAGTGGCTTTATTTATGCTGCCGTTTTTCCTCTTCTCTGCCTTAGCCGGTGAAATGGCCGATAAATTCCGCAAAGACCTGCTTATTAAAGCTACCAAAGCGCTGGAAGTGGTGATTGCGCTGTTGGCGGGGGTGGGGTTTTTAACGGCCAATGTGCCGCTTCTGCTGGGGGTGCTTTTTTTAATGGGGGCCCAATCGGCTTTTTTCGGGCCGGTGAAATACAGTATTTTGCCGGATATATTAGATGAAAAACAGCTGATTGCCGGCAACGGTATTATTGAAGCGGGTACCTACGGCTCTATTTTGCAGGGCACTATTTTCGGCGGGATTATCATTACGATTAATGAAATGTGGCTGCCGGGCATTATTTTAATGGTGGCCGCGGCCGGGCTGCTGAGCAGCCTGTTTATTCCGGCGCAGAAACCGGCCAATGCCCAGTTAAAAATAGATAAAAATTTTATCCGAAGCACTTGGAAAAATATGTCTTTTGCCAAACAAAACCATAATATTTTTCTTTGTATATTAGGTATTTCGTGGTTTTGGATGTTGGGCACGGCGCTGATTGCCCAAATGCCGTCTTTGGCGCATGATATTTTAAACGGCACGCCCGGCTTGTTTACCTTTTTGCTGACGCTGTTTTCTTGTGGTATTGGGCTGGGCTCTTTACTTTGCCAATTTTTAGTAAAAGGGGAAATTACCAGCAAATATGTGCCTATAAGCGCCCTTTTAATGACGGTGTTTTTGGCGGATTTGGCCTTTGCCGTGGCAGGCTATAGCCCCAGCGCAATGCCGGTGGACTACAAAGGGTTTTTAATGACCTTTGCAGGCAAGCGCATTACGGCGGATTTGTTGGGCTTTGCGGTGTGCGGCGGGTTGTATATTGTGCCGCTTAATTCCATGCTTCAGTTTTTGGCGGAGGGGGACAGCCGCTCCCGCGTCATAGCCACTAACAATATTGTCAATTCCCTCTTTATGGTGTTGGGCAGCGGGCTGTGTATGCTGCTGCTTGCCATGAACTTCAGCATTGCTTGCGTCTTTGGGGTCATTGCTTTTATCAATGCGCTGGCGGCGGTTTACATTTGCGGTCTGCTGCCGCACCATATTATCCGCATGGTCATGACGCGGGTGCTCAATTTTGTATATGGCGTCAAAGTAAAGGGATTGGAACATTGGAAAAACCTGCAGGGCAATGCCTTAATTATTGCTAACCATACCTCTTTTTTGGACGCTGTTTTGCTGTGGGTGTATTTGCCGGGACATTTGTATTTTGCTATTGATACCTATGTCAGCCAAAAATGGTGGGTGCGGCCCTTTTTGCATTTGGTCAACTACTTCCCTATAGATCCGACTAGCCCCATGGCCGTCAAATCTATTATTGAAGAGGTAAAGGCCGGCAAGCGGGTGGTTATTTTTCCCGAGGGGCGTATAACGACTACGGGCGGACTAATGAAAATCTATCCCGGCCCGGCTATGATTGCTGATAAAAGTAATGCCCAATTGCTGCCTATTTGTTTGGAGGGGAGCCAATACTCCTTATTCTCCCGTTTTGGCACCCAGCTGAAAACGCGGCCCCAAAGCAAAATCACTATGACTATTTTGCCGCCCAAAAGCCTGAAACTGCCGGCGGACATAAAAGGCAAAACCCGTCGTTTGGCGGCGGCGCGGGCGCTGTATGACATTATGGTAAACATGAAGTATGAGGCGGCAGAAACGCAGGATACGCTGTTTGATTCTTTGTTAGATGCGTTTAAACTGGTGGGGCGCAGAAAAAAAATTATTAATGACGCCACCCGAAAGCCTTTGTCTTTCGGGCAGTTTTTAACGGCGGTATTTGTGCTGGGCAAACAAATGGCCAAACACCAAAAGCCGGGTGAATTTGCCGGGTTTTTGCTGCCCAATATGACTGCCAGCGTGGTGGCTTTCTTTGGGCTGAGGGCTTTTAATATTACGCCGTGTATGCTCAATTTTTCCACCGGCGTTAAAAATATGCTTTCTTGCTGTAAAGCGGCTAACATTTCCACCGTGTTTACTTCCAGGGCGTTTTTGGAACAGGGTGGCCTGTTGGAAACGGCAGACGCACTTAAAAAAGCCGGCTTAAAGCTGGTGTATTTGGAAGATTTAAAAAAGGATATTACTCGGTGGAACAAGGCAGTTGGTTTGCTGGCCTCTTATTTCCCGCGCAGCTATTATAAACAGGTGCGCGGCAGCGTAACGCCGAAAGACCCAGCGGTGGTTTTGTTTACCTCCGGCAGCGAAGGCGCCCCCAAAGGCGTGGTGTTAAGCCATGAAAATATCCAGGCCAACCGCTTGCAGATGCAAAGTGTGCTGGACTTTGGGCTCAAAGACCGCGTGTTCAATGCTATGCCTATTTTCCACTCGTTTGGGCTGACGGTGGGGACATTGTTGCCCTTGCTGAGCGGCGTGCCGGTGTTTTTCTATCCGTCCCCGCTGCATTACCGTATTGTGCCGGAATTGATTTATGACAGCAACGCTACCATTATTTTCGGTACGGACACCTTTTTCAACGGATATGCCAAAATGGCGCACCCATATGATTTCTACTCCGTACGTTTGGCGGTGGTGGGAGCGGAGAAATTAAAAGAGGAAACAATCCGTAAATACTATGACCAATTTGGTCTGCGCGTTATGGAAGGGTATGGCGCTACGGAAACTTCCCCTGTTATGGCGGTCAATACTCCTATGTATTTTAGACGCGGCAGTGTGGGGCGTCTGCTGCCGGGCATGGAATACCGCTTAGAGCCGGTGCCCGGCGTGGAAGAAGGGGGCAAACTGTTGGTCAAAGGCCATAATATTATGGCAGGTTATTTGCGGGAAAGCAACCCCGGCGTGTTGGAGCCACCGTCAGACGGCTGGTATGATACAGGCGATATCGTGCGGGTGGACGCGGACGGCTTTATGTTTATTTTGGGCCGCGCCAAACGCTTTGCCAAAATTGCCGGGGAGATGATTTCTTTGGCGGCAGTGGAAACGGAAATCAATATGCTTTGGCCCGGCAAAATGCATGCGGTGGTAAATGTCCCGGATGAGAAAAAAGGAGAACAGCTTATCCTGTTTACTACGCAGCCGGACGCGCAGAGAGCGGCCCTGTTAAGTGAGTTTAAAAAGAAAGGGCTTAGCGAGCTGGCTGTGCCCAAAACCATACGCATTATGGAGGAAATACCGCTTATGGGGACCGGCAAAGTAGATTATGTGAAGCTAAAAGAGATGGCTTTAAACAGCTAAACCGATGAATGCCATTGGACTTAGTAAAAGGGACGGGGCGCATACCCCCGTCTTTTTTGCATAAAAATTCGGCAGGAGAGAACTTGGGCGGTTTTTGGGCTGCACGCCCATGAGGGACCGTGCGCGGAAAAAATAAGAGCCTGCTTCTTGCAGGCGGAGCAAAATGTATAACAGCCCGACAGAAAAACCGTCCAAACCCCTTTCTTTCCTGGAAAAAGGGCTATATAAAGAAACGGAAGGGGAGGGATTCGAACCCTCGGTGGAGTTGCCCCCACATCAGTTTTCAAGACTGACGCCTTAAACCACTCGGCCACCCTTCCAATACTTTTATTTTATTAATTTTACCGGTACTTGGGGAAGTATTTTGAGATATCGCAAATGATAAACAATATAAAAACAGGGGAGGAAACTATTTGCTGAAATATAATATAAAAAGGTAATAATTTTTTGCTAAATAAATTGTACCAGAGAGAAAGATTTGTGCTACAATAAAGATAGCAGTAAGGCCGGGAAAGATATGGGGGAAGAAGGGAAATCGTCTGCCCGGCCGGGTGAATTAAACCAAAAGGATATGTAATATGAATAAAAAGATAGGAACCCTGGCGTTTCTAGTTTGTTTAATTGCCTCTGTTTTTACAGGCTTGTGGGCGCAAACAGATTCCCCTGTTGAACGCAAAGTAGTGGTGCAAGCCTGGGGTACGAGTGCCCGAATTTCCGCTTGGGAAAAACGTGGGGACCAGTGGGAAGAAGTGTTCCGCGCCAAAGAAGGCTATGTGGGCCGCAACGGTGTAACGGATCAGAAAATGGAAGGAGATGGATGCACCCCGGTTGGAGAGTTTGAGGTGCGCCGCGCTTTCGGCATTGCCCCGGCTCCAAAAACGGCTTTGCCTTATACCCAGGTACAAGAAGGAGATGAATGGGTGGATGATTCTTCTTCCAAATATTATAACCAATATGTGAAGGCGGGCAGCGTAGATAAAGACTGGTTCTCCTCTGAAAAGCTAATTACTGAAGACGTAGCCTACCAATATGCTCTGGTGGTGGAATATAATACTGATCCGGCTGTTCCTGGCAGAGGCTCTGCTATTTTCTTCCACTGTTCCTTAAACCGTCCGACTTCTGGCTGTGTCAGCACACCGCAGGACGACATGATTAAATTCTTAGAATTTTTGCGCCCGGGAGATAAAATCATCATTGAGGAAGCTAAATAAAATTAGCGCACCGGCAGGAGCCCGCGATGAGTAAAAGCATGATGTTTAGTATAAAAAGAATCATCTTTTGGCTTTGCCTGCTCTGTGTGGTTGTTGTTATATTGTTTTTGGTTCACAGGGAGCCGGTATCAGAGCGTAAAGTAGTGGTAGAGGCCCGAGGGCAGAGGGCTTCGGTGTCTGCTTGGCAGCGGCGGGGGGACAAATGGACCGAAGTGTTTCGCACGGATGACGGCTATGTGGGCCGAAATGGTGTGACTGAAAATAAAGTGGAAGGGGACCAGGCCGTTCCTATTGGGGAATTTGAGTTGCGCCGCGCGTTTGGCGTGGTGGACAACCCGGATACCAATTTGGCCTATACCCGCATTAAAGTGGATGACGTTTGGGTAGATGACCCGGACTCTAAATATTATAATCAGTACATTCACAGCGGCTCTGGCATAAAACGGGATTGGAAAACAGCGGAAGAGCTTTCCCGCCTGGATATGGCATATAAATACGCCATTGTGGTGGAATATAATACAAACCCGGTTATTCCCGGCAAAGGTTCTGCCATTTTCTTTAATCTCTCTAATGACCATGCCACCGGCGGGGATATTGCTGTACCGGAAAAATACCTCAAACGCTTCCTGAAGTTTGTACAGCCTGGAGATAAGATAGTCATCAAACGGGCTGAGTAGGAAATATCTTCTTTAAAAATCCCCCCGATAGGGGGATTTTTTTTATTGTTTTTTGATACGCAAACATAAGGCGGGTGTCTTGGTTAAAAGGACCCTGTCTAGTTATGAAAACGGCGTGCGCATTGGATTGTTTTGGAGCCCGCCTGGCTGGGAGAATGCCTCTAGCTGGGGTATGAAACTGGTATAATAAATATAAGAGGTGTCGTATGAATGAGCCAACCATTGTATACCGTTTCAAAAACGGTTTGTATATTAATTTAACCAACCGCTGTCCCAATCTGTGTGCTTTTTGTATTAAAACAAAATGGCATATGCAGTTTGACGGGCATAATTTGGATTTGCAGGGACAGGAGCCCACGGTGCAAGAGGTGCTGGCTTTGTTAGATAAAGAGCTTCGTGCCGCACCTGTACAAGAAGTGGTGTTCTGCGGATATGGGGAGCCTACCATGCGCTTAGACGCTGTACTGGCTATAGGCCGGGCGTTGAAGCAAGCCCAGGCGCAGGGTAAATATCCCGCTTTTAAAATCCGTCTTAATACCAACGGGCTGGGCAATTTAATCAACCACTGTGACATTGTGCCTCAGCTGCGCAGCGCGGTAGATGTGGTGTATGTCAGTTTAAACGCGCAAAACGAAGAATTGTGGCGCAAACTGCTGCGCCCGGCGCCGGGGTATGAAAACGGCTTTGCGTCGGTATTAGAGTTTTTAAAAGGCTGCGCCAGTGCCGGTTTTGACCGGGTGGCCGCCAGCTGTGTGGAGAATACCGGAGCCGACCCTGCCGCTGTGCGTGCGTTGGCGGCGTCCTGCGGGGCTGATTTTAATGAGCGGGAGTATTTAAATGAACAGTAAAAAACCCGGCGCGCTGTTTGTACTGTTTTTATTGTTGATGTGTGCTGCGCTGACTTGGTTTTTCACCGCGGGGGAAGATTATTACGACTATACTTCCGGCACGGTGGAAGGGGCGGCACAGACGGTCCCGCTGGAAAAAGACGACTTGTCTGCCTTAACCAAAAAGCCCAAAGAGAAATTTAACACAGAAATTAAATTCCGCAATTTTTTTCTCACCGCTCCCAATGCCCAGCAAGTGGAATTGCAGGCGGATTTCAATGGCTGGGGCAAAACCCCGATTAAACTGAAAAAATATGCACGCGGTTATTTTGAAACGTCGCTGGCCTTGCCCGCCGGGGAATACAAATATGTGTTTGTGGCCGATGGCAAAGACGTGCTGGACCCAACCAATATGGACCGCGTGGAGGAAAACGGCCGTACCGTATGCATAAAAACAATCCGATGAGTAGCGAAAAAGTTTTATACACTTCTTCTGCTCAGCAAACCCGCCAAATTGCGCGGGATTTTGCCGCTTTGTTGCGCGGGGGGGAAATTGTATTTTTGCGTGGGCCGATTGGTGCGGGGAAAACCGTTTTTGTCAAAGGCGTGGCGGAAGCACTGGGTATGAGGAGCTCCCCCACCAGCGCCAGCTTTAGTTTAATGAAGCGTTACCAAAAAGGAAAGAAAACACTCTTTCATATTGATTTATTCCGCTTAAGTGAAGGGGAAGTGTTTAATTTGGGATTTGAAGAAATGCTGGAAGATGAAAAAGCGGTCATCTTGGCGGAATGGCCTGACCCGCTGGCTTCTATGATGCCGCAGGACCGGCTGGAAATGGATTTTACCTTATGCGGCGGGGACGAGCGGCGCATTGCGCTGCGCGCTTTTGGCCCTGTTTCACATGCATTGGCGGAGGGATTATGGAAAAGCCAAAACAAATAACGCTGGGTATGGACAGCTCCGGCCCGACATTGGCCGTCTGCGCCAGCGACGGGGCGAAAATAACCGCCTTGCATCATACGGGGATTAAACAAGAACAGTTTCTGCTGCCGCTGGTGCAGCGCCTGCTGCAAAAAGCGGGGGCGGAATTGACGGATGTGAAAAAAGTTTTTATCGTGCGCGGACCGGGCCGTTTTACGGGGATACGCATTTCGTTGACATTTGCCTCTATGCTTAAATATTTAAACGGCGCGTCTGTTTCCGGGGCGACTTTGTTTGATATCTTGTATTACCAAAGCTGCCAGTCCCGCTCTTTTGCTACGTGGAAGAAAGAAAATCCTTCCGGCGTGCTGGCGGTGGTATTGCATGCGTTTAGGGAAGAATATTTTCTGCAAATTTTTGACGGAACCGGCGCCGGCCCCGTTTGGCTGGGCAAAGAAGAGCTCTTAGCCCGCCTGGCAGAGCGTTCGGAGCCTTTGTATTGCGCCGGGGTGGATAAAGACGGCGCCTCTTTGGCGGCTCTTTTGGGGGACAAATACCGCTTGGCCCCGTTGGCGGAATGTCGTGTACAGCCGCAAACGTTGATAGCGCTCAGCGCTGACCCGGCCTATGAAAAAGACGCGCTGGAGCCGCTGTATTTAAAGCCGGCGCGCTTTGAGTTGGGCCAATGAAATTGCGCCGCGCGCTGTTGGCAGATGCGCCTTTTTTGGCGGTGGTGGAAGCCACCCGCCCGCAGGCGGCCGGTTGGAAGGAAGAAGGTTTTGCCGCTGAGCTGCAGCAGCCTTGCGCCCGGATTTGGTGTAGTATAGAAGAAGAGAAAATAACCGGTTTTTTGGCCTTGCGCGTGACGGACGGTTTTTGTGAAATACTGAATGTGGCGGTATTGCCGCAGCGGGCCAACCGCGGTATAGGAAAAGCGCTGGTGGCGCAGGCGTTGGCTGAGTTGAAACAAGAGGGTCCCTGCCGTGTGACGCTGGAAGTGGCGCAGGATAATTTGCCGGCGCGCGCTTTATATGCCCAAGCCGGCTTTCAGCCGCTGGGCCGGCGCAAGGATTTCTACGGGGCGGGGCGGGACGCTTTGATTTTAGGAATGGACGTATGATAAAAAAACTGTGTGTATGTTTGGCGGTGCTGTGCGGATACGGCGTTTTGCAAGCCAAAACCCTGCCGCTGAGCGCGCAGGGTAAAGAAGAGGCCGCCTTTTATTTGGATTTTCTTGAGGCCGCCCAAGCCGAGGTGCGCCAGGATAAAGATTATTGTGATAAATACCGCCAGCTGCTGCCGCGCGCACCAAAAGACAAATACCTGCTGCGTTTGCTGACCATATGCGCGCTGGCGCAGGATAATACCGAAGAAGCGGAGCAATATATCTCTTACATGGACGAGGGGGAAAACACCAGCGAAGACTGGTCCGTCTATGCTTTTTATAAATGGCGCAAAGGCCAACTCAAAGAAGCCCAGGAAGCCTATGAAAAAGCCATGTCTCTGGCGCCGGACGATGTGAGGGTGTTATACCAATATGTCTTACTGCTTACTTTTATAGACCCGGACCGCGCCGCAGAAGAGCTGCAAGCTTATCAAGAAGAAAATCCCGCTATGGCCCATGTGATTGATTATGAAATAGGCAATATTTACCGCCGTAAACGCCAGCCTCTTAAAGCGTTGGAATTTTACCAAAAAGCCACCCAGCGCGACCCCGCCTATCCGGAGCCGTATTTGGCCCGCGCGGAGATGTATGAGAGGGCTTCCCAATTCTTTTTGATGTTGCGGGAGCTGGAATTGCTGGAAAGCGTTGGTTATGAAAGTGCCTCCATGTATGCGCGCATGGGCTCTGTATACGTCATCGTGCGTGATGATGAGCGGGCGCAGGCGTATTTTTTAAAAGCCAAAGCTTTGGACCCGGCGGAAGTGACGGCAGGATATTTTTTGGCTCTGTATGCCGAGCAAGAAGGGGACTTTGAAGCCGCGGCGCAATATTTGCGCGAAACGGCGGATTTCCAAACCAACGGAAGCAAATGGCTGCAGGTGGCTTTTTATGAACAGCGCGCCGGGAATTCAGATAAAGCATTGGACACGCTAAAGCTGGCGTATAAACAATTCAAAGCCAATGTGGAAATAGGTTACTTTTATGCCTTGGCTTTGCAGGACGCCGGGCAAAGCCGCCGCGCCGCGCGTATTTTACAGGGGGTTTTGCAAACAAACCCCAATTACGAGCAAGCCCGGCTGGCTTATGCTTTTGTATTGGAAGAACTGCATAAATACAAAGAAATGGAAACCCAGCTGCGTTTGGTGTGGGAGCAAAACCCCCAAAATGCCGCAGCCTATAATTTGCTGGGGTTTAGCCTGGCGGACCGTAACGAGCGGCTGGACGAAGCGCAACAGCTGATAACCAAAGCCTTGGAGCTGCAACCCCAAGACCGGGCGTTTATTGATTCGTTGGCGTGGGTGTATTACCGGCGAGGGGAATATGAAAAAGCGTTGGAGCTGATGGAAAGTTTGGACGAAGAATTTATCAACGCTGATGCAGACGTGGCCTATCATATGGGGGCTGTCTATGCGGCCTTGGGGCAAGCGGAGCAGGCCCGCGTGTACTTGGAGCAAGCCGCCCCGCAGGTAAAAGAGGCTAAGCGCCTGCTTAAAAAACTGCCCCCGTCCCACAAATAAACCCGGGCGGCGGTTGCGGGCGGCAAACAGATTTGCTAATATGGAATTTCACGAAAATATGGATGCAAATACAACTAGTAAGTTTAAAATAAGCAGTTTGTTGCCTTCAGACAGGATTTTTTTGGTGGAAGGCAAACCCGCCAAAGCGGAAGTAATCGGACGCTTGACGCAGACCGTATGCCGGGGCGCGGATAATTTGGACGCGTCGGACGTGTTGGCCCAGGTGCTCAAGCGCGAAGAAGGTATCAGCACCACGCTGGATACGGGGCTGAGCATTCCGCATGCGCGCTTAGAAGAGCTAGACGGCTTTAAAGCCGCGCTGGCTGTCTTGCCGCAGGGGATAGAAGACCCTTCCGGCCCGCATTTGGAAATAAAAGCCATGTTTTTATTTCTCTCTCCGGCAAAGCAGGCGTTTTTTCAGCAGCATTTGCAAGTTTTGGCCTCTTTGGCTGAAGTATTTAAGCCGGATTTTATTGCTGAGCTGACCGCCTGCAAAGACGCCAAAGAAGTGGCTGCTAAAATAGCGGGTGAATGATTTTTCAACAGACATGACCCCATCTCCTAACTCATCAGAAGCCAAAAGCCCGCTGCGTGTCAAAAAAGTCATTGTATTGACTACCGCCATGCTGACGTTTATTCCGTTTTGGAAAGCGGCGGCTATTGTGCTGTGCGACTTTGGCTCCAGCGCTTTTTACGCCGGCGGTATCGCCATGCGCGCTTTTGGGCCGGCTTTCCCTTGGTTTATTTTGGCGGTCATGCTTTTTGCCGGGGTATTGCTGGCAGTATATATAGAGTCCTGTTCTTTGTTCGTGCGCGGCGGGGTGTATAAGGTGGTGCGCGACGGGTTGGGGGACAATTCGGCCAAGTTTGCCGCTTCTGCCATGGCCTTTGACTTTTTGCTCACGGGGCCTATCAGCGCGGTAACGGCAGGGCATTATCTGTCGGGGCTGATCAATTCCTTTCTATTGCAGTTTGGCGCGGGGTTTGTTATCCCAGAGAAAGGGTTTTCTGTGTTATTTGGCTTGTTGGTAACGGCCTATTTTTGGCGCCAGAATGTAAAAGGGATAGAAGAGTCCAGCGGCAAAAGCGCCAAAATTATTGCATTTTCGCTGGCGGTGTGTTTCCTTTTAGCTATTTGGGCTTTTATTACAATGGGCATACGCGGGGTGCAAATGCCGCCCATGACCCTGCAGTTTACGCCGGAAGCCTTGGGCTGGCTGAAAGAGTTGGATTGGCATAAAGCCATTGGCGTATTGGGCATGATGATTGCTTTTGGGCATAGCGTGTTGGCACTGTCTGGGTTGGAAACGCTGTCCCAGGTGTACCGCGAAATTGAATATCCCAAACCGCAAAACCTCAAAAAAGCCGCCATTTTAATTTTTGTGTTTGCCATGGTGTTTACCGGCGGGCTGACTTTCTTGTCTGCCTTGATTATTCCGCAGGATCTGATTGCCGGCAAATATAATGAAAATCTGCTCTCTGGGCTGGCCATGTCTATGGCGGGGCCGAACTTCTTAAAGCTGTTAATGCAGACCTTAGTGGTGGTGGCGGGCGTGGTGATGCTTTCCGGTGCGGTTAATACGGCGCTGATTGGCTCCAACGCACTTTTAAACCGCGTGGCGGAAGATGGAATTTTGACCGATTGGTTCCGCAAAATCCACCGCAAATACGGCACCACCTATCATATCATTAACATTGTGGCTTTTTGCCAGGCCGTCGTGATTATCCTCTCCCGCGGCAATGTGTATCTGCTGGGCGAAGCGTATGCGTTTGGTGTGATATGGTGCTTTGTGCTGGAAACGGGGTCTATTATTATGCTGCGTTTTAAACGTGCGGCGGAAAAGCGCGACTTTATGTTTCCGCTGAATATTAAATACGAAAACTATTATATCCCGGTGGGTATGACGCTGGTGTTTTTGTTTCTCTTGGCGGTGGCGCTGGTGAACTTGTTTACCAAGCAAATCTCTACCATATCGGGTATTTGTTTTACGGTATTTTTGTTTACGGTATTTAAAATTTCGGAGCGTCTGAACGCCAAAAAAGCCAATACCATGTTTGAAGAGGGCTACCGCGAAACGATGAATACCGCCGCCGCATCTGATTTGCAGGCTGTGGTACAGGAGATAGACAAACCCAACCGCGTGTTGGTGGCGGTCAAAGACCCGGATAATTTGTACCACTTGGAAGATGTGCTCAGCACAGTAAATGTGGAAGACACGGAAGTGATTGTGCTCTACGCCAAACCGGTGGAAAACGTACTGCTTCGCCAAGATATGCGCAGTAACGCCGCAGACGAGCGGGAGCTGTTTACACAGGTTATTTTCCTGGCGGAAAAATACGGCGTGCCGGTGGTGCCGGTAATGGTGCAATCCAACGACGCTTTCTATGCGATGGTGCAGGTGTCTGCCGCAACGGACGCCAAAGAAATCGTGATGGGGGTGTCCGGGCGGCATGGCTCCAATGTGCAGATGGAACGCGTGGTAATGGCTTTCAGTGCCCTTAAAGATGCGGAATTAAAACACCCCGTTACGGCGCGCATTGTGTGGGAAGGACGCGAAGTCAGCTACCGCTTTAATAGATAGCATTTCTTAAACCAGTTTACATAAAGCCGCCCGGTAGAAAGGGCGGCTTTTTGATAGGAGCATTCTGGTGGGGAGCATTTGGCTGTGCGTTTTAGCCTATTTGCTGCGCAGTCAAAGCGGGGTTGACTTTAGGTGAGGGAGCGTTTGAGGGGGCATTTTTTGCGGCGGCGGGAAATGCTATAATAGCTATATGGCTCTACGCAAAATTGTAAAATACGGCGACCCTATTCTTCGCCAAAAACTTAAACCGACGGATTTTGAAGTATTGCGCCCGTTGCTGCCGCAGTTGCTGGAGGATATGGAAGAAACCTGCCTGTCCGTGCGAGGGGTGGGGCTCTCTGCCAACCAAATTGGCCTAGACTACCGCATGGCGGTGATTTTAATCCCGGAGTCGGATAAAAAGAACGCGCCGCTTAAGAGAATTGTCATTATTAATCCGGAGATTGTGGAAAAACATGGCGATATCGTAGAGGAAGAGGGGTGCCTTTCCCTGCCGGGGCTGTGGGTGGAAATCCCGCGGGCCAGTGATGTGACGGTGCGCTTTACAGATGAAAATGGCCAAGAGAAAAAAGTGCGCGCGCGCGGGCTTTTGGCTAAGGCTTTCCAACACGAAATAGACCACTTGGACGGCAAACTCTTTATTGACTATGCAGAGCCGGCTTTAAAACCCGCCATTAAAAAAGAGATTAAAAAGCTGCGCCCGGGCTGGGACTGATAAGCTTTTTATAAGAAAAAACCCGCCTGTTTGGGCGGATTTTTTATGCGGCGGAGAAGGGGGTGCCTATCAGGAGATTGCTTTTGTTTAGCAAGGCCAAAAACAAAACCGTCTGCGCTTTTGAGAAACGCCCCCAACCTTTTTGTAAAAAATGATTGCACTGCAGCAAAATTTTTATTATACTAAACCCATGGTACTGATTCTTTCCGTTAAACGTGTAAGCAAACAGAACAAGGGCAAGAAATGCTCTTGCGCTTTTGCTTGCAATTTGGCGGAAACGGATTAGCCGTATTTTAATTTAACAGACCGATTTGAACCCCCGCTTGATTGCAAGCGGGGGTTTTTATTGGAGAGGAGAGCCTATGTGTTTCCATTATGAAAACGGAGAATTATACGCAGAGGGGGTAGCGCTGGAGAAAATAGCGCAGGAGGTGGGCACGCCCTTTTATTGCTATTCTTACAGCAAACTGGCGGCTAATATCGCCGCGTACCGCCGTGCGCTGGAGCCTTTTCACAGTGAGGTGTGCTATTCTGTCAAAGCTAATTCTAATTTGGCTGTCGTGTCTGCGGTGGCGGCACTGGGCGGCGGGGCGGACGTAGTGTCCGGCGGGGAGCTGTTTTTGGCGCTAAAAGCGGGGATTTCTCCGGACAAAATTGTATTCTCCGGCGTAGGCAAAACAGAACAAGAGCTGGAGCAAGCCTTGCGCCACGGCATACGGCAGATTAATGTGGAGTCGGCAGAAGAGCTGCAGCTTTTGGCGCGCGTGGCCCAGCGCACCGGTACGCGGGCCAATGTGGCGCTGCGCGTCAACCCGGATGTGGACGCCTTGACCCACGTCAAAATTACCACCGGCAAAAAAGAAAATAAATTCGGCGTGCCCTGGCCGGAAGCGCATGAACTCTACCACGCGGCGGCGCAGATGCCTTCTTTGCGGGTGTGCGGGATTGCGGTGCATATCGGTTCACAGCTGTTGGATTTGGAGCCGTTCCGCCTGGCCTTTACCCGCATAGCGGCTATGGTGCGCGCACTGGAAGAAGACGGCCTGAGTATTGAAAACATTGATTTGGGCGGCGGTTTGGGGATAAATTACAATGTGGAGCTTCCGCCCACCTGCGAGGCGTATGCCCAGGTGGTGCGCGAAACATTGGGCGAGTTGGACAAACATATCATCGTGGAGCCGGGCCGTTCGGTGGTGGGCAATGCCGGCGTGCTGGTTACTCAGGTGCTGTATACCAAACAAACCGAGCAGAAACGTTTTGTCATTGTGGACGCGGGTATGAACGACTTAATCCGCCCCGCCATGTATGACGCCTGGCACAGCATTTTGCCGGTGCACCGTGCGGGTACGGCCCCGGTGGTGGCCGATATTGTGGGGCCGATTTGCGAATCGGGCGATGTGTTTGCCAAAGAGCGCATTATTGAGCCTGTGCAGTCAGGCCGTCTATTAGCTATAATGTGTGCTGGAGCGTATGGCGCGGCGATGGCTTCGCAGTATAATTTCCGGCCGCTTCCGGCTGAAGTGATGGTGCGCGGCAACGAATATGCCATAGTGCGCCGCAGAAGCAGTTATGAAGAAATGCTGGAAGGCCAAAGCGTGCCTTCTTGGACAGGTGAACAACAATGAGCAAACAGATTTGCATTATGAAATTCGGCGGCAATACGCTGGCCAATAAACAAAAACTTCTGATGGCGGCCCAGTTAATAAAATCCCGCTATGACAAAAATTTCCTGCCGGTGATTGTGGCTTCCGCCAACGGCAACTTGACCGATGTGCTTTTGGACCATGCCTACAGCATCAGCCGCAACCCCGATAAAAGAGAGCTGGATATGCTGGTAACGACCGGGGAGCGGGTCAGCGTGGCGCTTCTGTCTATTGCCTTGCGCGATATTGGGGTGCCTTCTGTGTCTTTGACCGGCAGCCAAATCGGCCTGATTACCACTTGCGCCCATACCGGGGCGGATATTTTGACGCTTAAAGGCGACCGCCTGGTGCGTGAGCTGGAAGCGGGGCACGTGCCCGTGGTGGCGGGGTTTCAGGGAATAGGGGAGAATAAAGAAATTACCACGCTTAAGCGCGGCGGGTCGGACGTGTCTGCGGTGTTTTTAGCCAGCCAGCTGGGTGCTACGCATGTGGAAATGATTAAAGATGTGGACGGCGTCTACAGCGCAGACCCCAACAAAGACCTCAAAGCCCAAAAATACGAAGTGCTGGATTTTGATGAAATGTATAAGCTGGCCTTAAACGGCGCCAATGTGCTGCACCCGGACGCGGTGCGCCTGGCTAAAGAGAAAGGCATAGAAATACGCATTGTTCATTACCAAACCGGGCAGACCGGAACGGTGATTAAATAAACCAACTTTCAGACCCCGCCCAAAGGCGGGGTCTTTTGTATGGGGGAAGATAGCTGTCCGAACGCGCGAATATTTTAGTAAAATACCCATATGGACTTATTTATCGTTTTGCCGATTTTATTTTTCTCCATTGTGCTGCATGAGTTTGCACACGGATACGTAGCATACCGCATGGGGGACGATACGGCCTATTTGATGGGCCGTCTGACGCTCAACCCGCTTAAGCATATAGACCTTATCGGCACCATAGCGGTGCCGGGGCTGTGTTATCTTTTGGGGGTGCCGATGTTCGGCTGGGCCAAGCCGGTGCCGGTAAACGCCATGCGCCTCTCTTCCCCGCGCAAAAGCATGGGCAAAGTGGGGCTGGCGGGTCCGTCTGCCAATTTACTGTTGGCTGTATTGTGCGCGTTTTTAATTAAGCTGACGCTGGTGACGGGAATCCTTTCCCCGCAGGGTACGGCACAGACGGTAAAATTTTTAATATACGGCCTGCAGATTAATGTGCTGCTTGCCGTGTTTAACCTAATGCCCATTCCGCCGCTGGACGGGGGACACATTGTAGAGGCCCTGTTGCCGCTTAACGCCGCCTTGGCTTATGCGCGCTTTTTTGGGCGGTGGGGAATGTATGTGGTGTTTGGGCTGATTTTGACGGGTGTTTTCCGTTATATTTTATATCCGCCGATGTATTTTGTAGTCAGCTTACTGGCTAAAATATTCGGCATTTAAAGAGGACTCATGAGTACAGACATTATCGTATCCGGCATGCGCCCGACGGGCAAATTACATTTGGGCAATTACCACGGCGCGCTGAAAAACTGGGTGGAGCTGCAAAACAAATACAAATGCTTTTTCTTTGTGGCGGATTTGCACGCGCTGACTACCGCTTACGAACATACCGAAAATTTGGCCCAAAACAGCGAACAAATGCTGGTGGACTGGCTCTCTGCCGGGCTAGACCCGCAGAAATGCACTATTTTTATTCAATCTGATGTGCCGCAGGTAAGCGAGCTAAACACCCTGCTGGGTATGATTACCCCGCTGGGCTGGCTATTGCGCAACCCGACTTATAAAGAGCAAATCCAGGAGCTGCTGGCCCGCAAATACGCCGGGCAGCTGCAGGGAGATGAAAACACCCCGCTGGCAGAGCGCGTCAAAGGGCTGGCAGATGAAGATATTTCCGTTTATGGCTTTTTGGGTTACCCGGTGCTGATGGCGACGGATATTTTAATCCATAAAGCCGCCCTGGTGCCGGTGGGGCAAGACCAAACCGCGCATTTGGAAATAGCGCGGGATTTGGTGCGCCGCTTTAATGAAATTTACGGCACGGACAAGGTGTTTGTGGAGCCCAAGCCGCTGTTTACCAAAATAGCCAAAGTGCCGGGGCTGGACGGGCACAAAATGTCCAAATCCTACAACAACACCATTGACCTGGGAGAAGACTTGGACAGCGTGCGCAAAAAAGTCATGTCCATGTACACAGACCCCAACAAAAAGAAAGCCAACGACCCCGCCGACCCGGAAGGGTGCGTGGTGTTTGCTTTCCACAAAATTTATAATCCGGATTGGCAAAAACGCTGTGAAGAATGCAAGGCCGGCGCCTTGGGGTGTGTGGCGTGCAAGAAACAGCTCTTTGCCCTCATGGAGCCGGAGCTGAAAGCGTTTTTGGACAGACGCAAAATTTTTGAAAATGACAAAGCCCAGCTGCAGGCCATTTTGCACAGCGGCAAAGAAGCCGCGCGCGCTTCGGCGGAAGTGACGTTGCAAGAGGCCAGACGGGCCATGAAAGTGATTAAATGATAAACACCGCGCCTATTAACGTTCACATCAATGTCTTTGAAGGCCCCATGGACCTTCTGCTTCACCTTATCAAAAAAGACAATTTGGACGTGACGGACGTGACTATTTCCGAAATCACGAAGCAGTATTTGGACTACTTAAACGTGATGAAGGAGCTGAATTTGGAAATTGCGGGCGAGTTTTTGGTCATGGCCAGCACGCTGATGCAGATTAAAGCCAAAAGCTTGCTGCCCTCCCAGGTGCCCACGAGCGAAAACGAAGGGCCGGACCCGGCCAAAGAGCTTATTGCCAAGCTGCTTGAATATCAAAAATACAAAGAAGCCGGCAAATTTCTGGAAGGCAAACTGGAAGAAAACAAAGACAATTTTTATAAATCCGCCCCCATTTTTGACAATGGCGAGAAAGTGCTTAATTTGCAGCTGTTTGATTTGCTTTCCGCCGTCAAGCGCGCCTTTGACCGCTTAGACGAGCGCAAACGCGTGGAGCTGCTGAAAATAGAAGAGTTCCCCATTGAAAGCAAAATGGAAAAAGTGGTGCAGCTGCTTAAAACGCGCCAATGGATATTGTTGGACGATATTTTTGTAGGGGAAACCAAAAAGCGCGGCATTATTACCTGCTTTATGGCGGTGCTGGAGCTGATGAAAATTAAAAAACTGCTGGCCCGGCAAGATGAGCAAGACGGGCAAATACGCATTTATTTAAACCCCGACAACAAAGATACGGACTTCCGCGAACTCATGCATGGGGACGCGGCTTAACGGAGATTTTATGGAAGAAACTTTGCAAACGGCCCCCGAGGCTGACACCAATTTAACCCAACAGCAAACTGCGCCTGCTGAGGGGCAGACATCGGCTGCCGAAGCTGCCGCCGCTCCGGAGTCAAACCAGGGCCATGCCGCTTCTTCCGCTTTAAACAGTACTGCCCAAGTGCAAGAGGCTGATAAAGCAGAATTGCTCAGCAGTGATGAGGCCAAACAAATTATTGAGAATTTGCTTTTTATTACGGACCGCCCTTTAAAACCCTCCCGCATTGCCGAGGTGGTGGAAACAGTCAACGCCAAGCGCGTATTAGAAATTATTGAAGAGCTTTCTAAAGAATACGCCGATACGGGCCGCGCCATTCGCATTTTGGAAATTGGCGGCGGCTACCAAATGTGCACTAAGCCGGAATACGGCCGCTGGGTGCGCCGGCTCTACAATGAAAAAATGACGACGCGCCTGTCCAACGCCGCGCTGGAAACCCTGGCTATTATTGCGTATAAACAGCCGGTTACCCGTGCGGAAATGGAGATGATACGCGGCGTAGATGTGGCGGCCCCGCTGGAGCGTTTGCTGGAGCGCGGGCTGGTGCGCGTGCTGGGAAAGCGCGACACCATAGGCCGGCCGATGGTGTATGGCACAACGGACGAATTTTTGCGTTTGTTTGGGTTAAATAAAATTTCGGAATTGCCGGACTTGCAAGTATTTGCCGCCAAACAGCTGCAGGAAAAACAGGAAGATTTGCCGTTTGATGAGAAACTGCCGCCTTTGGGCGAGCCTGCTATTTGGGCTTTGGAAGAAGAAACAGGCGATGCGGCAGATTCCTTTTTTAAACGCCCCAAAAATATGTTTGAGCCGCAAGAGCAACCCGCGGAAGCACCCTCTACTCAGAGTGAGGCGAACGCTTTAACACCCACGTCTGACTCGGACGCGCCGCAAGAGGCGCCGCAGCCCGATACGCCCCAGCAGCCTGCCGTACAAGCGCAAGAAGCGCCCCAGGCCCAAACGCTGGAGCCGGAAAAACCACAACAGGAGGAAGAAGCATGAATATCGTTTTAGCCGCCAGTGAGGCATTTCCGTTTTGTAAAACAGGAGGACTAGCTGACGTTGTCGGCGCACTGAGCCAGCAGCTGGCCGGGCGCAAAGGAAACAAGGTACTTTTGTTTCTGCCGCATTACCGCAATATACGGCGGGTGTCTTCTTTAAAGGTGGTGCCGGGCGTATATTTAATTCCTGTTGGAGATAAAATAGAGCAGGTTTCCCTTTCCTATATCAACTGGGGCAATGTACTGGTGTTTTTCGTAGGCAACCGCAAGTATTTTGACCGCCCGGAGCTTTACCGCACCAAACTGGGCGATTATGTGGATAACGACGAGCGCTTTATTTTGTTCAGCCGCGCCGTGCTGGAAGGGTGCAAATTTGTGGGCTTCCGCCCCGATTTAATCCATTGCCATGACTGGCAGACCGCGCTTCTGCCGGCTTACCTCAAAACGGTGTATAAACTGGACGCTTTCTATACCCGCACGCGCAGCTTGCTGACAATACATAATATCGCCTACCAGGGGCATTATCCGTATTCCACCTTTGAAAAGGCGGGTTTTCACCCGGTGGATTTTACCTCAGACAAATTTGAATATTACGGCGGCATCAGCTTCTTAAAAAGCGGCATCGTATTTGCCGACCAAGTCAGCACCGTCAGCCCCAACTATGCCAAAGAAGTGCAGACGGACCCCTCTATGGGGTTTGGTCTGGAAGGGCTTTTGAAGTACCGCAGTAAAAACTTCTGCGGTATTGTGAACGGCATTGACACCGAAATTTGGGACCCGGAAATTGATACATTGCTGCCGGTGGGCTATGACGCGGTGACTTTTGCCAAAAACAAGCCTGTTTCCAAGCAGGCCTTGCAGCAAGAGCTCAATTTGGAAGAAAACCCGCAAAAGCCGCTGGTGGGTATTGTGTCGCGCCTGGACTACCAAAAAGGGTTGGATATCGCTGCCGGTGTGGTGGAGCGCATGCACGGCAAAGCCCAGTTTGTGGTGCTGGGCTGCGGGGACCCAGTGCTGGAAAAACAATACCGAGAGTTAGCCAAAAAATATCCAGCCGATGTGGCTTACGCCGCTAAACTAGATGAAGAGCTGGCCCATAAAATTTACGCCGGGGCGGATTTGTTTTTAATGCCTTCGCGCTTTGAGCCGTGCGGCCTCTCGCAGATGATTTCCATGAAATACGGCACTCTGCCCGTAGTAAGCAAAGTGGGCGGTTTGGTGGATACTGTGACCGGCTACAGAGAAGGAACCGACAACAACAATGCCACTGGCTTCTTTATTAACACATTCAGCGAAAACGGCATCTACAATGCGCTGGAGAAAGCCTTGACTGTGTTTGAAGATAAGAAAACATGGAATAAGCTGGTTAAAAATGCCATGCAGCAGGATCATTCCTGGGATAAGTCGGCCCGGGACTATATGGCTTTATATCAAAAAACGGTAACTTATTAAAGGAAAATGTATGCGTAAAGTGCGTTTCTTCTTATTGTTTGTTTGTTTGGGAGTTGCACCTTTTTTATGGGGGCAGACGGAGGGACAAGCCGCCCCAGAACCCGCCGGCGCTAAAAATGTCATTTGGGTCATTGGCGATGGCATGGGGCCCGGCACTATGGGTATGTTTATGCAAGGGGTCCGTCTGACGCCGTTGCCGCAGTATCCAGACAAGCAATCTACATTGGAAAAGTTTATTAACGCTTCTGTTACGGGTATGTACTTTAATCATACCTACGACACGATTGTTACCGATTCTGCCTGTTCTGCCACCCAAATGGCCACGGGTTCTTTTTCCCGCCCGGAATATGTGGGGGTGGATTTTGACCAAAAAGCAGTAGTAAGTTTGTTGGAAGAAGCATTGAAAAAAGGAAAGTCGGTGGGCGTGATTAGCGATTCTTATGTAACAGACGCCACGCCGGCGGGCTTTTTG
>CALVFA010000003.1 GCA_944326725.1 uncultured Elusimicrobiales bacterium
AAAAGCTATCTTTTTGGCGGGATTTGGATAGAAATGAGGTACCGGCAATTGGTTAGCACCCATATATAATTCCGTTAAACCCTCAACGGGAGTTTTTAATTCCTTTCTGAGCCTTTGCGCCTCTTGCTGCAGGAAGCATGCCCCGCTTCTGAGAAATCCAATAATTTTATATGATGTTAATAAAGTTATTGTTTAATATAAAACCTATCATTATGGCCCCATTCTCTAAAATAAACGGCACTACACTCATTAATATTTTATTTTTGGCAGTTTGCATATGTGTTGGCGGGTGTTACTCCCTTATGTTAGGGCAGGATATAGCCTCAGATACTCTGTCCCATACGCTCTACTTGCCATATGCTTGGCTGAATGGACGGTTGGGCTTAGACTTTGCCGCAGCGGGTAATATTTTTTCTTTTCAAAACCCGTTGCTATATGTGCCCTATTATCTTTGTTTTCAACTTTTAAACACCCAACCTTATTTATTCACTTTTTTACAAGGGATTCCCTTCGGTCTGTTTTTATTTTTCTCTTGGAAAATATGCCGCATAGCTTTTGTCCCGTTTGACGTTCGAAAAAACAAATTTTTTTATCTCTGCGTTTTTCTCTCAGCCATAAGTGGGTTGAGCACCGCAAATCAGGTGGGGCTTAGCTCCGGTCAGCTTTGGCTGGCTCTCTTCTTTGTTATAGCTCTTTATATTCTTTTTTCCGGGCCAAAAGACCCCAAAAGACAAACAGCAGCGCTCTTCTTATCCGGCACCGCCTTAGGTTTAAGTAATACTGCCCTGCCTTTTTGTGTGGGCATATGGTTGGGAGTTTGGTATCTGTGGCACCAATATCAATTAAGCAGCAAAATGATGTGTTTGAACTTTTGCGGTTTTTTACTTGGGTTTTGTTTATCTTTCGGGCTTTTTTTACTGGGAGCACATATACAAAATGCAGATTGGCCTAGGATATTACACGCGGCCTTGCCGGACGCTTGGGCCTTTTCCCCCGCCTCATCTGCCAATTTATGGGAAATGCCGCTAAACTGGCGGGAATGCCTCTTGCTCCCATGGGAAAGAATAGGACATTTCTCTTCTGAATACAGAATAGATGCCAGGATCCTTGTAGGTACAGTATCCTCATTGTTTTGTGTCGCAAACTTTGGGATTACTCACTCTAGGACTTCTTGGACCAAAGGCAATTTGGCTTGGGTCCTTATATTCACGGGAACGTATATAACTTGGCTTCTCTGTTTAAGAACAAATGTCTCAACCCCTATCATGGAATTTCTCAGCATTATTTTACTGGGACGGCTGATATTAACCTTTTTCCAACCGGTTTCTGCTGCTGTTTTAATGTTATGCGCTTTTGGCTTATTATCCTTTCAAAATCCATTAGATACGCCAAGGCAAGGGGTAGAGAACAAGAATTTTTATTTTATCCCCACCCCAGACATACAACCAAATGCTTTCATTTTAACTGTCGGTCCCGTAGCAGGCCTCTTGCCCTTCCTGCCTCATGCACCGTTGCAAGCAGCCGGCGTATGGCTTGACCCTCAAGATTATCCGCCAGCTTCCCGCCGCCAACTGGATCGTTTCAACGATTTGCCAGCCGCGCACTATAGTCACGATTTTGATGAAAGAATAAAAAAGGCCCTTATCGGACATAACGGCCCCATTTATGTTTTAACCCGGAAAACAGATTTGCTAAACGAACCAGCCGTATGGCAGCGTTATGGAATCACTCTTACCAACGAAGCCTGTCTATCCTTTTCAAATAATAATACCTCTTTCTCACAGAAAGGATTTCTTCTTTGTCCTGCCGATCTAAGTCAGCCGCAGTAATTATTTTTCTGCTGTTTTTTGCTGTGGCAAATAATTGCCCTGCTGTTGCAATCTTTTTATTTTACGTTGAAAGCGCCGGGAATATTTACGTTTAATATAATTTAGTTGTTCCGTCATCCATTTGGCATCGGCGTCAATATTAAAAAAAGGAATGACCACATCTGCCCCCGCGCCCAAAGCACGGTCCATACGCCAGGCCACCTTTTCCGCTACGGCGCCATCTGCTGCTTCCATATTTAGGGCATCAGTAATAATAATCCCTTCAAAAGAGAGCTCTTTTCTGAGGAATTGATAAAATGCAGACGAATAAGTAGAAATATGCCGTTGATCCAGGGCGGGATAAAATACATGGGCCGTCATAATAAAAGGCCAGCGCCTGGCTTGTTCAAAGGCAGGAAGCGCATAAGAACGTATTTCCGGCAAGGTCCACGCTATCAGTTGCATGCTTTTATGCGGATCTGTAGAAGAGGCAGAACCAAAAAAATGTTTATAACACGGCATTACTCCGCCCTCGGCAAGCCCCTGGGCGTACCGGTCAGCCAGTTTTTTGGCAATTTGCGGATCCTCTGAAAAATAGCGGCTGCGCGTATAAGTATCTTTGCCGGCAGAAGCCTCCGCCAATGGGGCAAATACCACATCTATTGAAAGCTCTTTCAGTTTTCTCCCAGTCCGCACGCCATAGGCGTATACTTCCTGCTCGGCTTTTGTTATATCTTTTTGTGCTATTTGTCCAAAAAAAGAAGGGGCTGGCGCTCTAAAGGAAGGATCAAACTGTTTCATGCGGTTTACCAAACCGCCCTCTTGGTCAATAAAAAACAGGAAATCTTTCCTGCCTAACACTTGTTCCAGCTCTTGGCGCAAAACAAGCGGGCTCATATTCGTATGCGCAGGAATACCCAACAGAAAGCCATATGGGTTTGTTTCTCTAAAAAAGGCCTTGTCTTGCGCCGTTAACGGATAATTATTTATCAGCAACAATACGGGCGTTACTGCAGGCGTACAATTTTGTCGCCAAAACACAGCAGCAACTGCCAGTAAACCCAGCAAAAGCACCTGCAGCAACTTCTTGATATGAAAGCCAGAAGTTAGCCAGTTTTCCAGCCAGCGGCTTAATTTACCTGTACCCATAGTAAGATTATATAAATTCCTTTTCACATGTATTAGTTGACACTGCTAAAAGAATATGATTTAATGGAAGATATCATGCAGGAGACATCTTATGCAAAAAAAGGGTTTTACTTTGATTGAATTGTTGGTAGTTGTTCTCATCATTGGTATTTTGTCTGCTATTGCGTTGCCTCAGTATCAAAGAAGTGTAGAGAGAGCGCGGGCGGCAGAAGCCTGGGTTGGGGCGTCTGCTTTAATACCTGCCATTGAAGAATATTGTTTAGCTAACGGAGCCAGCGCCACCATTCCCTATGATTTTGCCTCCGTTTCAAGTATTACTGTACCCGATTCCGAGCATTTTACTTTCTCTGTTAATCACAATGACTTTATGGGGCCGCTCTATTGTCGGCATTTTTACGACAATCAGCTGGGCGCGATTGCCTCCTCCACAGCTGGAGATGCCATATTGGCAGTCAACAGGGGCGGTGTACGCTTCTGTGCAGAAAAAACAACTAACAGCGGATATTGCAAGAGAATTGGATTTGCAAATGCTAAAGGAAACAGCGGTTGCTTTTCCGGCTTCTACACTTGCTTTACTGAATAAACTTGATCTTATTTTAAAGACCCGGCTTATATAAGCCGGGTCTTTTATGGGCGTGTGATGCTTTCAAGCAAATTATACCTTTCAGTTCTTACTGCTGTTGTGGGTTCTTAGCGTTACAGACCGTAGCATTCATTCTGCACCAAACATTTATGGCTAATTTCTAAATGGCTTCAGTAAGATATCTGAGGCGGAGCGCAAAATTCGCTGACTCCCTTTTACAGTTGCGTTCAGTTAGCCAGCCGCGCCCCTTGCCAAGAGCTATTGCGCCAACGGCCTGCTTAACAAAAATAGACTCTTGGCAACAACCAAGAGTCTATAAAAAACAACAAAAAGCCAAACTATTTATTGCGGCTGCTTAAATATCCTGTAAGGAAGGCGTCCAAGATTCTGTTTGCCGTTTCCTGTTCAGCCATTTCTGCCGCTATTCTTTCTGCTGAGTTATAGGCCGCAGCTTCCATGGCTTTATTATGTTTTTCTTGACGCAAGGTAGCATATAATTGTTCCATCGCCAACAGACTTGCTGACGGAGAAAGTGTGCTATCATTCAAAATAACCGCTTGTTTCTCCAACAAGCTTACTGTCTCAGAAAAGTTTATCAGCTCTTCACAGATATCATTGTAAATATCCTCTTCACTCACATCAGCCGCATAGGCAAGATTTTTTCTGGTTGTTTCCATTTGTGCCTGGATTGAAGCCAGTTTTTGCTTAAGTTGAGCCAGCCTTTTCTGCTCTTCTTTGCTGGAGATACATTTTCTCAATTTAATTGCGAAAAAGATCCAAGCCAATATAAACAAAAGCACCACCGTCAGGCCGAAAAAGACTTCCCCAGAAGAGGTGGCGGGCGAAAACACAAGAAACAGCACGATAGTTACCATCGCACTTACAAATCCGGCAATTAAATACGAAGCTAAAAGAAGAAGAATGTTGGTGATACAGCCAGGTTTCAATTTCTTTTCGGCCGCGGAAATTTCCTTGTTAACCTTTTTCTTTTCATCGCGCAAATCACAAAAAGCGCCTATGTGGTCTGTAGACAACTGGCAATAGTCTCCGAGCACATCCTGAGCTTTGCGGTTTTCTTCTGCTGACAGATTACTAGGGATAAAACTCAGTAAATCAAAGTCAGAAGAAGCCAAAAGATGATTTCTCAGCAACTCTTCTGCCGATGTGTATCTAATGTCCAACATTTTTCCTCCATGCTATATTTTCACTTGATTATATCTTTGTCATTATATAGAACAATATACAAAATCTCAGCACATATTTTCTCACCCTCTGCTATTTTCAGCTATATTCATGGTAGGCCTTGAAAAACTTACATAGTATGGCTCTCTAGTAATTGGCCCAAATTATCAAAATCATTCAATAAACTACCATACCTCTACTGAAGCAAACTGTACTTCTGCTATATGGCCGTGTTTTCAAAGGATTCTTTGCCATCTTCGCCCTTATAATATCTCAGCTATGCAAGGAAGCAGAGAAAGCACCCACCGCCCCAATAGAAACGCCGCTCCATGCAGAAGTCATTGAAATACGCTCTACCTAGTACTCTGACAAATGGAAAATAAAAATGCTAATCTTAGATAATAAAAGAGGTGGCAGCATCTTATCCACAGCAAAGGCTTTTGCGGCTATGATTTTATTATGAATATCTTTTTACTTGTTTTAACTGTTCTCTTCTTGGTGCTTGTTTTTTCCGCCTACCGCTCTTTGCGTTATTACTTCCGGGCAAAGAGACCGCCGGTGGTCGTGTTTCCGCAGGATTTTGGTTTAACAAGAGAAGACGTCCGCATTCCCGTACCGGGCCGCGGGGTTATCTACGGCTGGTTTATAGCCAATTCCTCCAGCACCAAAACTATTGTATTTGCCCATGGTTTTGCCATGAATAAAGGAGAAATTTTAAAAAGGACCTATACCCTGGCCCCTTATTATAATTTGTTTTATTTTGACTTTCTAGGGGCTGGAGAAAGCCAGGGACGCACCCACGTCGGCTACTCCGAACCAGAAGATATATCGGCTGTTATTCACTACCTCAAAGAGCATAAACCCCAGACTACACAAAAAATTGCTCTCTATGGCATAAGCCAAGGAGCAGGGGCATCCGTCCGTTATGCGGCAGAACACCAAGACATCGCTTGCCTTATACTAGAAGCAGTATATTTTTCTTTCAAAGATATTGCCAAACGCTGGATTTGGAAAAGAAAAAAGACCCCCTATTTCCCTTCTGTATACGGCTATTTGTTGTTTAAAGAGATTAAATTACGCTGCAAATTAGACTCTCTATCCCCCCGCCACATGGCAGCCAAAGTGTCTATTCCGGTGCTGCTGATACATGGAGGAAATGACACCATATCCCCGCTGGCAAATGCCCAAAAAGTGTATGACCTTTTATCCGGCCCCAAAGAACTGTGGGTGGTAAAACAAGCCGGGCATACCAGTTGCTCTAAAGAAGCAGGGGGCGCCTATCCAGATAAAATTCGCTCTTTTTTAGAAAGCTATTTCTAAAAGTTACTGCCGGACGAAGGCCCTTCTTCTCTCTGTTTCACCCAGTCTGATCTCTTTTATCTCCGCCACTCTTTATGCCAACCCCTGCCTCTTCAAGCGCCATGTTAACTTGCATAAATATACAAGAAGCATATAAAGTGAAAAATAAAATTGCGTTCCTCCCCTCCGCAACACAGACAATAATCTTTTCTAGCTACTTGTAATCCAAAAGCAGTATCATCAAAACAGGCCCAAAAAGCATTTGAATATAGGCAATTAGCCCCTGGTCTCCAACGCAGAGCGTGGATATACTTTAATTATGAAAAAACTTTTATCATGCATATTGTCTCTCTTCATTTACAGCGAACTCTTTGCGGCGCCCTATTTTTTGAATACAACGGTCTTCTCCCGGGTTCCGAACTCTTCCTAGGAATATGCCATTGATAAAACGGTAGATTTAAGACCCGTATATTTTGGGACCCAATATTACTGCCAGATGGATGAGCAGGAAAAACAGAAAATTGACGTCCAAAAAGCATATAACAGTTGGTTTAAAAATCTCAACGATTATATCACATCACAACGGCGGACAGAATTTCAATTCATGCAAGAAATAATTGATTTCGGCATGTCTGAAAAAGCATTTATCCCCACAGATGATGAAATTCTCCTTTTCAACGATGGTCTGGTAATTTGTTTTGACGATAGAAACAATCCTGCCTGTGGTATAAGCACCATAGATGCAGCTGGGGTATTTCAAAAAGCAATAAACAATATGAGAATCTCTGTAAGAAAAGCCTACCCCACCTATATGCAAAGTGCTTTGGTGCATGAATTAGGACATACTTTAGGTCTGTTGGACTCTTATCCTGGAGGGACATCAGCAGAAAATGCCGTCTATAGCAGTGATAAACGCAAAACCATTATGGCAGAAAGCCAAACTCTGACCTGTGATGATGCTGATGCTCTGGCTAATGCGATTTATCTAACAATGAAGAACAAAGACGCTTCATTGGAAGATTTTGAATTCCAATCTTTATGCGAAGATACCCCGGACGTCTTTTTCCGGAATGGGAAACAGATTAACCGCAAGCCGCTGCTGTTTTATTATCGGGGCAAATACTATCTTACGGAATTTTGCAAAGATGGGGAAATCCAAAGCAAGACGGAGGTGGATTTCCGTGATCCGCAACCGCTTCAAACCACGCTGTTTCGGCAATGTGCGGCCATACTATACCAGCCCCAGGAGCCTGTAATCACACAACAAGACCCAGATAAAAAATATTTGTTTGTTAATTTGGCAGAGCAAAAACGCGGCCCGATATTAGCCAATTCCAATACGGTAGTTTATGAATATGCCCCCGGAATCAGACGGGAGATTACTTTTAATAACGGCTGGGCTAAGACATTGGTAAAAGTAAAAGACGAGCATAACTATCTTTTATATGTTTACGCTCTTTTGGACCATCGGCAATCTTTTGTTTTCATCAAATCAGACAATCTGATTTTTGTCTATGATACTACCGATCCGTCAAAATATGTTGCCATCCAACACGAAACAGCTTTCGGTAACCCCAGTGACGAACAAATCCAATATATATCAAATATTTTGAAAGAATTTAAAAAAGACAGACGTTTTGTTTATGGAATATTTGAAAGCTTAGAAAAACCCCAAGAACATTTCCTGCAGGCTTTACGCTGGCAAAATTATTTAAAAAAATACTATCCTGATCCCGATTATAAGATTCAAACAATACACATGGGCGAGAAAAAACGGAAAAAACTGATTGATGAATTGACCCACACCATGCAAAAAACAGGGAAACACGTAAAGTTCTAATCAATCCCCTACGAGCCAATTTCTCCCTTGGGAAGTTCTATAATGCTAATTCAAAACAATTGCTCCCCGGGGGCCCTTTTTTATCTATAATAAAGCCATATCTCTAATAGGAGGCATGTATGAAAAAAACATTATTTTGCATTTGGCTCTGTCTAGGCTTGCTGCTAAGCGCTATGCCGGTACCGGCCTGTACAGGTATTTCTTTTAATACAAAAGACGGCTGCCAAATGCAGGCCCGCACCATTGAATGGGGCGGATATAATTTAAACAGCAAGCTTATTATTCTGCCGCGCGGACAGAAAAATACCTCGCTCACACAAGGCGGAAAAAATGGTCTGACTTGGACCAACAAATACGGTGCCGTGGGTATTAGCGTAGTAGAGGACGGATTTATTGGCGAAGGCGTCAACGAAAAGGGTCTCGCCGCTGGCGTATTCTATTTTTCCGGCTATGGCAGCTTGGCCCCATATAACCCAAAAAAAGCCAAAAAATCCGTGGGAGACATGGAGCTGGTGCGATGGCTGCTGACAAGCTTTGCCACTGTAGACGAAGCAATTAAAGGGTTAAAAAAAGTAGAAATAGTGCCTATTTATCCGCCACAGGACGGGCAAAGCGCCCCCACAGGGCATTGGCGCATTGCCGACGCTTCCGGACACAGCATTGTGCTGGAAATTGAGAATAACGGACAGCGCCATATTTATGAAAATACCGTGGGAGTATTAACCAATTCGCCCTCTTTCCCGTGGCAAGTGACCAATTTAAACAATTATGTGCACATGACGCCCGGTCCGGTAGAGGCTGTTACCTTTGACAAAACGCAACTGAAAGCTTTTGGCATGGGGGCCGGCATGACGGGCCTTCCAGGGGACATCACACCCCCCGCCCGCTTTGTACGCGCTTTCTTCTACCTGCATACGGCGCCACAGCAGTCCGACGCCCAAAGTGGCATGTTGCAGGCGTTTCATATCTTAAATAATTTTGACTTGCCCATTGGCATTGAATTTGCACTCGCAGAAAAAACCAGCGGCCTGCCCAGCGCCACCCAGTGGACTACTGTTACTAACATGACGCAACCAGCTTTCTACTACCGCACCATGAATAACAGCCAAATCCGCAAAGTGGATTTAAGCAAAATAGATTTTTCATCGGTGCTTTATCAGGCCCTGCCGCTGGATCTGCATGGAGAGGACATACAAGAACTTTCTTTCTAATTCGTTCCATATCTATATTAAAGGCCCATCTCTGGCAAATATATGCCCCGCGCAAAAACGCGGGGCGTTAACATGTTATATAGGGAGCCCTCTCTTAAGAAACAGGTTTTAAAGAGGCAAGATATCTCTGATAAGCAACATAGTTAGAAATATCCGATAATTCTTTCTCCGTGTCTTCCAGCCGCTCTATCACACTACTAGCTGCTTGCTGTGGAAGTTGCAGCCCGGCTGTTTCCGCTTCCGTCCGGCTTACACCCAAAGATGTCAGACGTTCTCTCAAAGACGGGTGGGAATCCGTAGGGTGGGTGTCGTTGTCCATTTCCATATTTTGGATTAATACTTCTCGGGGACATTGCTCTGCAATATCCCGATAAATACTGCACAAATTAAGTAATATCTTATCCTCTTGGAAGCCTTCTTCCTGGTAAGACAATACCTCTTGGAACAACGGCGCATAGGCATGCACTTTGACCAATGCCGAAGCCGCCTGCAAAGCCGTACATACATATTCCTGAGCCATGTGATCCGCTCTGAGCTCACGCAGACGGGAAATTTCCGCTTCTGCTTCTGAAAACACAGCCATAAAAAAGGAAAATAATTGCACCGCCGGATACAGAGCCAGCAAATAAGGAAGGTTCTGCTGACTTTGTTCCCGCAAGCTAAGCAACGCCCGGGAAGCGCCGGTATAAATAGGATAAAAACGGGTGGAATATTTAACATCATCGCCGGCAAAGTGTGACAGTTCATGCCCAATCACAAATTCCAGTTCTTGTTGTGTTAACACCCGGCAAAGCGGAAGCGAAATATGCAGGATTTCCCCATCTAAGGGGCCCAGGGGGGTGACGTGTTTGACTTCTGTGGCATAAAAAGACACGTCCATTCCCGCTACAATATGCTCCGGCATACGCGCCTTTAATTTATGCGCCACCTGACGGACTAATTCCCACAATTTGGGATAGGTTGACTCTGGCAGCGGAAAGTCGGTCACATTGAGCACTGGGGCCTTCAAAGCATACCATAAAGCCTGCACCAACAAATACAGCCCTATCAGCCCGCCCACAGCCACCAAGGCCAACAGTTTCACAAAAACCCTGTCCCAATAGGCCGCCTGTATATAGAACAAAGCCACCAGCCACACCAATACATTAGCCAGCAGCACCAATCCCGCCAACAACGCCGTCAGATATATAACCGGGCGGAAGAAAAACAACAAGCGTTTTCGGTTCCCCCGGCAGCAACGCCCCAGCCACCCGACAAGCAACACATACAACCCAGACCCCAGCAGCATCAGCCCCGCTACAATCTTTGCCCAAAACATCCACGTTATATCCCGGCAGAACTCTTCCGGGGCTTCCCCCGTTTCAGCATAGGCTATTCTGCAGAGCTGCCACCCGGTTAAAGAAGAAAAATCCGCCTGCTCCCCCTGCTCAGCAGCCATGGCCGAGACAGTTTGCCGCAGACCCGTGTCATATTTTCGGTTGGCCAGCTCTACTATCCCCGCCGCCAACAATAAAGGCACAAACAAGAACAGCAGTATTCGGATATATTTTTCCATATTCTAAAGACAAAATAGAATCTTGATAAACCCTAAGCGAAACTATTTTTTATCCCGCTCATCTATCAGCCGCTGGGCGAAATCCTGCGGCGGCAGCGGGCGGGAGAATAAATAGCCTTGGGCCAAATCACAGCCGATACGGCTTAAAAATTCTGCTTGTTCCGGGGTTTCCACCCCTTCTGCCACCACGCCGGAACCTAAGCTTTTTAACATATGCACCAGGCCGGATATAATCTGGCGCATACGGGGGTTTTCTTCCCCGCAGGCTAAAAATTCTTTATCCAGCTTCACGCAGTCAAAGTCCAGATTTTTCAGCACATTAAGCGAAGAATACCCCGCCCCAAAATCGTCCATAGCTACGGAAAAGCCTTTTTCATGCAAGCCGTCCACCACCTGCTTCATCAAGTCCACATTGCCAAACACCACGCTTTCAGTCAGTTCCACTTCCAGCAAATGATGGTCCACCCCGTATTTGTCTGCCGTTTGAGCAAGCACTTCTATAAAACGCGGGTCCTGCAAATGCAAGCGGGAGAAATTGACCCCCACCGGCACCACCGGAGTGCCTCTTTCTTTCCAAGTTTTAAGCAGGCGCAGCGTCTCTTCCAGCATAAACATATCCAGCTTTAAAATAAATCCATTTTTCTCAAAAACCGGGATAAAAGAATCCGGCGGAATCATACCCCGTTTGGGGTGCATCCAGCGGACCAAAGCTTCCGCGCTATGTGTACGCGCCGTTTTAAAATCACATTTCGGCTGTAAATAAATTTTAAATTCGCCGTCGCGCAAAGACTGCTCCATGGTACTCTCAATCTGCTTTTCCGTTACAATTTGCCGGCGGTATTGCTCATCATAAAAAGCACATATTTGCCCCGCATGCTCTTTGGCAGAGGCCCAGGCCAAGTTGGCCCGGTCCATCATGATATAGAACGGCACTTCTTCATCCACCAAATAAGCCCCGCACGTAATGGAAAGAGGCATGCATTTCCCGTCGCTTTGGCAATAGCGTCCGGCCTGGCCGGCCAGCTCTTCCACCCGTCTGCCCAGTTCAGAGCGGTCCGGACAGGCTAAAAGTAATAAGAAAATATCGGCAGAAGAGCGGCAAAAGAGTTCCCCCTCTTTGAGGCTTCCCTGCAAAGCAGAAGCCACCTGCTTGAGTACTTGGTCGCCCTGTTCAAAGCCATAGATATCATTGAGCGCTTTAAAGCGGTTAATATTGACCATAACCAACGCATAGGGTTGCTTTTTTTCTTTAAAAGCATTAGCCGCGCGAGGAAATTTAAAACGAAATGCGTTTAAATTATCCGCCTCTGTCAGCGGGTCTACAAAACCCATACGGTAAAGTGCGCGGCTGCTTTGGCTTTGCATACGCAGAATAAAAACGAGCAAAATTCCCAATACAACAATAATAGACAAACACAATATCAAAGACAACAATACCAACGTCTGCGCACGGTCCGCTACGGATTTAGTGGGCAAAACAGACAAGGCATACCATTCGTTGTATTCAAGCGGAGTATAAGAAGCAAAACGATGCTCTCCTCGCAAAGTATAACCTGTCCAGCCGCTTTCTCCGCGGCTCATGTCCTGTTGCATACGCAAAACTGAACGACCATGGTCAAAATGGGAGTCTTCCCCCGCTTTAAACAAATTGTCATATACGGCCCGGGGATAAGCAATAATAATATCCCCCGCCCGGTCCAAAATAAAAGACAGTCCCTCCCCATGCAAAGCATTTGCTGCCAGCGCCTGGGCATAAAATTCAATGGTTTGCGTGGCAAAAACGATACCGTTTCTTTGTCCTTCTTCTTTGCTGGGCATAGGTACGGCAAAAACTAAAATATCCCGCCCGCTAAAAGGCCCTTTGCGCCGGCCGGAAATATAATGTCCCCGGGTGTAAATATCTTCCACGTCCTGCACAGAAATAAAGTCCTGCAATACATGCCCGTCAGAGAAAATAGCTTTTCCCTGAGAGTCTTGATATCCGGTCAACGTAAAAGAGTTGCGACGGTTTTGGCGGTCCAAATAGTTGACCAATTTCTTTCGGTTATCCAATGCTCCCGGCTGGTCCAATGATACTGCCACCGAAGCTAATACCTGAAATTCCGTGCCCAGCAGACGGTCAAAGTTCTCCGCCAATTCCCGGCCGGCTCCAATAATGGTAGCCCGGGCGTCCTGCGAGAGTTTCTCTGTTACCTGTCTCCAATACCACACCGACCCGGCAGCCACCACGGTGGCCGCCGCCAATATCAGTACAAAAGCACGTTTAAAACCGGTAGTCTTATACATAGTTTAATCTTCTTGATCCGGCATTTTTTCGCCGGGCATAGCAGCGCTCTGCCCGGAAGCGCTTGGAGCTTGCGGCTGGGCCGTTTGTTCCTGCTCCGTGCGGAAAGCCCCTAAAAGCTGTTGGCTGTAAGCAAAAAAGCCATACAAGGGGTTCTCCCGCTGGCGGGCTTCTGCTTCCGGCAATTCTTTGGCGTAAATCTGTCCCTCACCAGACACGGCAAACAACGTCACATTATCCGGATTAGACTGCGCAAGCAAGGAGGGCACCGGCTCCAATTGATCTGCCAAAGAGGCCGCCGCCTGCATCATACGAAGGGCTTTTTCTCTCACAGCTCCGCTGCTAGCCCCACCGGTAAATCCGCCCAGCCCGCTGGCGCTGTTATTTTCAAAATATACGCTGGCATTGCCTAAAGAAGAGGCGGCTATCATCAAATTTTTAATACCGCCCTGTGTATCCCGCGCGGCCATTTCCACGCCGGCTACGCAGATTTTCCTCTCCGCCAAAAGAGGCACTTCTTTTTTATGCTGCAAATTATTTACGTCCAGCCAAAACCCTCTCATCGTTTCATATGCTTTATTCATTTTTCCCCCTTTGCCACTAAAAATAGCTGTAATAAATGCGTTGGCCGCCTCACGCACCTGCCAGCGCTGTACGCACAGCGGTTTTTATTGTATATAGTTTAGCATGAATCGCGCGCGTACGGAAAGAGGCAAATTGACATTATGATGACAACGGCCCCTCAGCCTAAAAAAACCCCGGCTGTCAAAGCCGGGGTTTTTAATCAATTGCTCCTTCTAGAAAGAGAAAGCCAAACGCACATTAGCGCCCCAGCCTTCCGCCTGGCCCGTCAGACCAAAGACCGACAAACTTGATTTCATAGGCATTAATGTTTCGTTGTTTTCATAAGTAATACCCAATTCTGCCTGGCCCGTTAAACCGCCCAGGTCCACATCACTTACTTTATGTCCGTCTATTTGGGTATTGCTATCTCCGTCCAGCTCATAAATGCCGGCTACGGCTAAATACGGCTTGTAATGGTTAGCCAGCGTGCCCAAATGCAGACGGGCGCCTACTTTACCATTTAAGCTTTGTACGTCTTTAAACTTAACGGACTGGCCTAAATTATCATGTACCTTATCCCCAGCCAAATACAGCCAGTTTAATTTCCCATACAGCTGCAGCGCGGAAACATTTTGCACCAGGCCGGCAGAAAGCCCACCGTAGAAAGTATCCTGGTCTAAGCTGGAAGAAAGCTCGTCAGAATTAAAATCCCCTTTTTGGTATCCAGCCTTCAAGGTAAATTCAAACCGGCCTTCATCGCTGTAGGGTAATAAAGCAAAGCCGCCCAAGGCAAAATTATCTATCCCGCCAGTAGCGTCTTTGGGGTCCGTAGAAAAATGCCCGTGGGCATATTGCCCATACACGCCCAGCACATGTTCTCCCGGTTTCCACCAGCGCCCGCCCTGCAGCACAAAGCTCTGCATATCAAAACCGCTGCCGGTATCATACGAATTGTCATAGTATTGTACTCCGCCAAAAGAGTTGTTATCCGTATTTAAAGCAATTGCTTCGTCAAACGCCGAAGAGAGCATATCTGCCCCCTGTGCCGCTAAAGCCAGCCCCGCCAGCTGCGCTTGGGCATAGGGTTTAGCCAAATCGTTTTGATATTGTCCTTTTACGTTCCAAGCGGTTTGAGAACCCTGGGCTACGCTTTCTAATGTATAAGCGTAAGCCCCTAAGCTGTTGCGGTTGAGCGAAAGCGTAGAGCCAACAGGGGTATAGGCCAAGGTTTGTTCTACTTCCGAAGGTTTGCCATACAACTCTACGTTTACATTTTGCACGTCCGTAGTAAAGGTTACCTGGTTGCTCAACCCGCGCAGGGTCACTTTATCAAAATTGTTAATGGCGCCTACCGTACCGCTGTAGTTATTCAACAGCAGGGAATTGCCTGTAGAAGTAGTCCCATTACCGCCATAGAAATCACCATTAATCTGCGTGTTACCCGAAAGCACCAGCGTATTATTGTTGGTTACGCCTTCTGCCGCTTCGGTGTAGCCGGCGTACACGTCGCCGTTTACTGTTACGTTGTTTAACTGCACCGTATTGCCGGAAGATTCGCCTTGTGCAGAATAGCCCCCGTATACATTACCCGTCACGCTTCCCCCGGAAATATTAACCCGGTTGGAAGAAGAGGCCCCTGTGGTAGCATAACCGCCATACAAAGAGGCAGAAAGCGCAGAAGAAGAAATATTGAGTACGTTTTCAGAGGCACCGGCCGCACCATATCCGCCATAAATTTGCCCCGCCGATGCCAAATTGGAATTGCCGATAGAAAGCGTATTGCCAGACGCCGCACCCGCCGCGCTGTATCCGCCGGCCATCACCTGCCCGCCGGAGGCGGCCCCGGATATAGCCAGCGTATTGTTGGTAGCGGCCCCGCTTTGGGAATAACCTCCGTAAGCTTCTTGCCCGGCAGAGGCGGTGTTAAGAGTTACTTTGTTAGAAAGGGCGTCCCCTTGCGCCGCATAACCGCCATATACTAAAGCGCTGTCTTCCAAAGCAGCAGAAGAAGAAAAACTGACCTTGTTGTTCTGCGCTTTGCCGGAGCCTTCCGCCCAGCCGCCAGCCACAATGCCTGCCGCTTTCCCGCCGGTTACACGCACTTCATTTTCATAAGCTTGGGAGCCGGCCGCCGTATACCCGCCGTATACATCACCGGTAATATCTGCTTTTTCTACCAAGACCAAATTGCGTTCTGCTACAGAAGAATTGCTGTATCCGCCGTACAAATCGGCCGCTACGGCAGACGCGTCACGCAGCGTAATTTGGTTATTGTACACATCGCCTGATTTAGAATACCCGCCAAACACCGCATTGGAGCCGGAAGTATTGTTTATGCTGCTGGCGCCCGACACCGTCACTGTATTGTAAAAAACATCTCCGGTGTTATCGCTGTAGCCGGCAGCGGCGGTAGTGTCTAACACTGAGCCGGAATTGATATTTAAATAGTTGTATTCCACTTCCCCGGAATAACCTTTGCCGGCGATGACTTGGTTCTGGGTGGTGCTGTTGTAATTTACGGTCGCGTTATTCAGGGTAACCGTATTGTCGCGGGCATTGACGGAAGCGTCCCCCGCCACGATATTAGACTGCACCGTCACATCGCGTATCACTACGGTATTTTCCGTAGCGTCTTGGGAATCAGACACCCCGGCCTTCAAATCGGGAGAATTAATAATACCGCCGTTAATATACAAGTTGTTTTGATAGGCGTTGCCTTTTTCACTTTGGCCGGTAATAATGTTGCCATTAAAAGTGCTTCCGTTGACGGTCAAGGTGTTAGAATAGCTGTCCACCACGCCGTCGTCTCCCTCTCCGTCTTCATAATCGGCCCAAATTTCATCATATACTTTTTCCGACACATTATACGTAGGCTTATACCCGCTGCCGGCCCAAACAGAAATACCGGCGCTTATAAAAAGTGCGGACAAAACTAATATAAGAAATTTTTTCATACTCCCTCCGCTAAAATAACGCTATGTTCATTATACAGATTTTTTGGCGCGCGCGTACGGGATTTATGGGGTTGGAAGAATACCTTTAATTTGCTAAAGTAAAGGAACCCGCAGACGGTACCAGTACACAGCCGTACCGGATTGCACACAGGAGCGTATATGTCAGAAAAAGGACGCGTAATTATTTTGATGATGGATTCTTTTGGCGTAGGCGGAGCAGAAGACGCCGCCAACTTTGGCGACCAGGGGGCCGACACCCTGGGCCACATTGCCGCCGCACGCGGCGGACTCAAACTGCCCAACCTGGCCGCGCTGGGACTATTTAAAGCGGCGCAGGCTTCCACCGGCAAAGAGATTGCCGCCGGGGCGCAGCCGCCGGCGCAATTGCAGCTGCCCGCCAAATACGGATATATGAAAGAAGTCAGCAAAGGTAAAGACACCTCTTCCGGCCATTGGGAAATGGCGGGCGTGCCGGTGACATTTGACTGGGGCTATTTTAAACCGAACTATCCTTCCTTCCCGCCGGAGCTAATAGAGAAAATCTGCCAAGAGGCGGGCCTAAGCGGCATTTTAGGCAACAAAGCCGCCTCCGGCACAGTAATTATTGAAGAGCTGGGGGAAGAGCACTTAAAAACGGGCAAACCCATTTGCTATACTTCGGCAGACAGCGTGTTCCAAATTGCCGCACACGAAGAGCATTTTGGTTTAGAGCGGCTGTATCAAGTGTGTGAAATTGCCTTTAAACATTTAAAGCCCTACAACATTGCCCGCGTGATTGCGCGGCCTTTTATCGGGGAGAAAAAAGGCGAATTTAAACGCACCAAAAACCGCCACGACTATTCCGTCACGCCGCCGCACGAAACATTATTAGACATTATGAAAAATGCGGGCGGGAATGTAATTTCCGTCGGCAAAATAGCCGATATTTTTGCCCACTGCGGCATTACGCGCGCGGTAAAAGCCGCCGGCCTAGAAGAGCTGTGGGATGTCACTTTACAGGAAGTCAAAAACGCGCCGGACAACAGCATTGTTTTTACCAACTTTGTAGATTTTGACATGACCTGGGGCCACCGCCGCGACACCGAAGGCTACGCCAAAGGGCTGGAATATTTTGACTCCCGCCTGCCGGAACTGGCGGCCCTTTTAAAAGACAAAGACATCGTCTTTATCACCGCCGACCACGGCTGCGACCCTACCTACAAAGGCACCGACCATACCCGCGAACACGTGCCCGTATTGATGTTTGGCAAGAACGTAAAACCGGGCTTTTTAGGCGCGCGTGAGAGCTACGCCGACCTGGGACAAACCGCCGCCGATTATTTGGGCCTGCCCAAACTGCTCAGCGGCAAAAGCTTCTTAAAAGACTAAGCTGTGCCTCATTGGGTGCGCAAGCATATTTAAAAACCGGTCTTTTTACAAAGGCCGGTTTTGTCTTTAGTTAACTATCTATATAGTAAATGCTCCAGGCGCCATATGTTTCATAAGTTTGTTTGCCGGTAAAGCGTTTGCAAAAAGCGTGAGTTTTTTCATTACTTCTAACAAAGGAAACACAAGCTCTCTTGCCGCTGTTTAACCAATAGATATACGCTATACCGTCCATTTTCCCCCTTGTAAAATCGCAGTAAATACGCCCAGAAGATACATCACAGACTATATTATTGCTCCGCGCGGAAGTTCCCCCGCTGGAATTAAAATCCGCCGGCAGCGCAATATCCAGAGCTGTTATATCCGTAGCGTAACTGCCATTAGCCATACGATATACTTGCTGTGCTTTGGCCAAGCTGTCTACAAACACGACTGCCTGTTGGAAGCGGGATTTATTGACAATGTAGCGGTACTGCGGCACCGCCACCGCCGCCAGTATGCCGATAATCAACACCACGACCAACAGCTCAATCAGTGTAAACCCGCGCATACGATGTGGGCGGGGGTTTTGGGAAAAAGGAAGAAAGGAGCAATTAAGAGAAAAAGGGGCAAAATTGCGTTTTGCGGGACTTTTCTCTTCGGGAATCATTTTTTGATACATTTTGCACATACGCAAAATGTATCAAAAAAAAAAACGAGTCAAGCCCTTCCAGCTCTCCCAGCCAACCTACCACAAAACGGCTCTTGCTCCCAAAAGAGGTTTTAGCAAAACGAAATGCTGCTTTCCGCACACACACAACAAAATGGTTTCCTGCCCCGGACCGCTTTGTTTCTTATACATAGAAAGACTATGCTTCCGCCAAACGGCTCTGCCGAAAAAGCAGATATTTCGGAGCAGTCTTTGCGGCGCATTTTAGGTGGTCTTTGCGGCGCATTTTAGGTGGTCTTTGCGGCGATTTACCGAATAGACACCACCTGATAGCCGGCTTTTTCCACCGCTTCTTTTAAAGCGGTCTCTTCACAAGGGCCGGACACTTCGGCCTCTTTTTTAGCCAAATCCACCCGCACCGTCACGCCCGGCAGCGCACGCAGCGCCGCTTCCACGCGCCCGGCACAGTGGGCGCACATCATGCCTTCTATTTTGATAATTTTTGTCATAGGGTTTCCCTCTTTTTTCTGCCAAGTTTCCGCCGCTTTCTGCCAATTTTCCACCGCACAGCCGCCCCCTGCCGCCGAAGAGTTAGTTGGCATTTCAGACGAGCTTTCTCCGCCCTCTGTACACACTCCGCCCGTTTGCTCAGCGGCACAGCAACGCCGGGCGGGAGCAGGGCCAAACGGCTCAAAGCGCCGCAGGCGCAAGGCGTTGCTAACCACAAAGACGGAGCTCAAGCTCATCGCCGCCGCAGCAGCCATGGGGCTTAATTTCCACCCCCAAAGCGGGTAAAACACACCTGCCGCCAGCGGTATGCCGCACACATTGTAAAAAAATGCCCAAAACAGGTTTTCTTTAATGTTTACAATAACCGCGCGCGAAAGCCGCACCGCCGCGGCTACGCCCTTTAAATCATTTTTTACCAGCACCACATCGGCACTTTCCAAAGCTGCGTCCGTCCCGGCGCCGACAGCTACCCCTACGTCAGCGCGCGCCAGGGCCGGGGCGTCATTTATGCCGTCCCCCACCATCATTACTTTATGGCCCTGCTGCTGCAAAAGACGTATCTGCTTTTCTTTTTCCTGCGGCAGTACGCCGGCTATCACCCGGTTAATACCCACCCGGCGCCCGACGGCTTGCGCCGTTTGCGGGTGGTCCCCGCTTAAAAGCCATACGCAAAGCCCCAGTTTCTCCAGCTCCGCCACCGCTTCCGCCGCGCCGGGTTTAGGTAAATCCGCCAAAGCCAGCAAACCGGCCACTTGGCCGCCCCAAGCAAAGAAAAGTGCCGTTTTGCCTTCTTTTCTCCAGGTGTCCGCCCGCAAAACCATCTCCTCCGGCACGCGGACACCTCTTTGCTCCATCAGCGCGGCACTTCCGCCCACAACGCAAACACCGCCCACACACCCCTCCACGCCGGCACCGGGCAGCGTCTTAAAATTTTGCACTTCTTGCCGCACCGCCCCTTGCCGCTGCGCCGCGCGCAGCACCGCGCGCGAAAGCGGGTGCTCAGAGGGGCTTTCCACAGACAAAACATAGCTCCAAAAGCGCTGCGCGTCCACCCCCGGCACCAGTGCGGTGTCCGTCACTTCCGCTCGGCCCTGGGTCAGTGTGCCAGTTTTGTCAAACACAACGGTATCTGTCAGCCGGGCCGTTTCTAGCGCTTCAGCCGATTTAAACAAAATGCCGTTGCGCGCCCCGGTGCCGGTGCCCACCATAATAGCCGTTGGCGTAGCCAGCCCCAGCGCGCACGGGCAGGAAATCACCAGCACCGCCACCGCCATATTTAATGCAAAGCCCGCGCCGTAACCACACACCCACCAAACCAGCCCCGTCAATAAAGCAATCCCTATAACCACCGGCACAAAAACCCCGCTTACCTTATCTGCCAAACGCCCGATAGGGGCCTTGGACGCGCCGGCCTCTTGCACCAAACGAATAATTTGGGAAAGCAAAGTCTGCTCTCCTGCCTGTGCTACTTGAAAGCGGAAATAGCCCGCCTGGTTTAACGTGCCGGCGCGCACCGTACTGCCCGGGACCTTATCTACGGGCATACTTTCCCCGCTCAGGGCAGACTCATCTATCGTGCCCTGTCCAAACACCACCGTGCCGTCGGCAGGCACGGACATGCCCGCTTTCACCGCCAAAATAGAACCGGGCCGGATTTGCTCGGACGGGATTTCCTTTTCTGCTCCGTTTTCAAACAAAAGTGCTTTTTTAGGCGCCAGCTTAAGCAGTTGTTCAATAGCGCCGGAAGTTTTGCGTTTGGCGCGGGTTTCCAAATATTTGCCCAGCGTGACCAGAGTCAAAATCATACCGGCCGATTCAAAGTACAGCCCCGGTAACGCTTCAGACATGCCTGCCTGGCTATTCTCCGGCAGGAAGAATAATGTCTGAAAAAGAGTCCAGACCCCAGATAAAAACGCCGCCCCGCAGCCTACCGCAATAAGGCTGTTCATATTAGGCGCGCCATGCAGCAACGTCTTAAAACCATTGATAAAAATACGGCGGTTAATAAAAAGAATCGGGCACACCAGCAAAAACTGCGCCAGCGCAAACGCGCCCGGCTGATGCATCAGAGCCGCAGGCAAAGGCAGGCCAAGCATATGACCCATCGCCACATAAAAAAGAGGAATTAAAAACACCAGTGACAGCCAAAGCCGAAAACGCAGGCCTTGCTCTTCTTGATCAGCCGTTTTGTTTGGCAAAGCTGTCTGGGCGGCGCCGGGCTCTTCCAAAGCCGCCCCATAGCCGGCCTTTTCCACGGCGAGGATAATGTCCTCGGTGCTGAGTGCGGCCTCATCAAACTCCGCCTGCAGCGTATTTTGAAGCAAATTGACTTCTGCTTTATGTGTGCCGGGCAAAGCGCGTACGGCATTTTCCACCCGGGCCGAACAAGCCGCACAGCTCATACCGGAAATGATAAATTTCTTCTTCATAAAACCCCCGTCTCTATTATACCAAACCGCCCTGGGTACAAATCTAGAGGCGGCCTTTTTAAACATTTAGAAAAATCTTCTGCCGGGCCGGGTGTGCAAAACAGGGGCTCCGTTTTTTCACACACGCTTTTTTTGCTTTCAGCAACGCCTTTGCGCTTAAAACAGAGCCGAAGGAGCCTTTTTCTTTGCTATGATAACTAGAGAGGTATTTATGCTGACAAAACCGTTTGAAATAAGATATGACGAGCTGGACACCCAGGCCCACATCGGCCCGGTGACTCTGCTGCGCTGTTTCCAGGAAGCCGCCGCATTGGACGCCGCTTCCTTTGCTTTTGGCTGGGAACAATTGCAAAAAAATAATCTTTCCTGGGTGCTGACCCATATGCAGCTGGAAATGCTGGCGCAAAATATTGCCAAACAGACGATTTTCATTAAAACTTGGCACGCTTTTTCAGACAAAATTTTAAGCCGCAGAGAATTTGAAATTACCGGTGCCGACGGCAGCTTGCTCGCGCGCGGCGCCAGCTGGTGGATATTGATGGACACCCAAAAGCGGCGCATTACCAAAAACCCGCCGCAGCTGCTGGCGCTAAACCCGCAGGAACCGACCTACATTATGCAGGAAGAAAATTTCAAACGTCCTCTTCCGCCAAACACGCCCTTAAGCGCAGAAAAAACATTTGCCGTACGCGCCGAAGACCTGGATTTAAACGGCCACGTCAACAATGTGCACTACGCCGCCTGGGCGCTGGAAAGCGCTCCCCAGGGCAAAGAGTTGCACAAACTGCTGATAAACTTTAAAAACGAATGCCGCGCAGGCGAAGTGTTAGACGCGTTTGCCTACGCCGAAACACCGCAAATTTATCAGCACGTGCTTAAGCGCCGTTCAGACGGCAAAGAAGCCGCACACGTAATCACCTTCTGGCAATAACACTTACCCCGCCCCGCAAAGGGCGGGGTAAAATTTGCCTTTTTCAAAAGCCTCTGCTATAATAAAGTTAGGGGAACTAACTGCTTCTTCCCTTTCACAACCCGCCGGACCGTAAAACCTTTGTTTACCGTTCCTTGACAATTTCGCGACAAAGAGAGCTGGCTTGCTCAGGAGGTGTATTATGTATTTATTCAAAGCAAATCAAGCCAATTTCTGCGCCGTGTATGAAGATATGCAAAAGCAATTTCCGTACATGGAAATAAAGGCCAAAGAAACATTCCTTACACTTCGCCGCCAGACGCAGTACCATATCTGGCTGGTGAAGGAAAATTCGCAAGGCAAAAGGCGAACCGTAGGGTACATGCTTGTTTGGCTTGACACTTTAAACAGAGTAGCATGGCTGGAATACATTGCCGTACTGCGCCCGTACCACAACCGCGGGCTTGGCGGCAAAATGCTGCGCCTGTTAAAAGAGAAATATCCCGGCTGCAAAGGCTGTTTTTTAGAATTGGAAAAGCCTATGCAAGAGGATAAAAACGCTCAGCGCAGGGTAGCTTTTTATACCCGAAAAGGGGCCTTTGCGTTAAACGTGCAGTATTTCTGCCCGCAGCCCACAAAGCCGTCCGTGGAAATGGATTTGTATTTCCTGCCTTTTAAACAAGGCATACATTCCCTGCCGGACCACGCTGTATTGGGCGCCATACGCCAGGCGTACCGCACATTGCACGCCCGTATGCCGCAGGCGCAAAAAATGCTGCGCTATATAAAGCCGCTTTTTAACAGAAAAAGCGTTTTTTCTTAAACATTTAAACACCGGACCGACGTCCGGTGTTTTTTTGTCCCAAGCAGCCAAAACACAGGGTTCCGTTTTTGAAACACCGCCCGACGATTTGCTATACTTTTCTCTGCTATGAGTATAATTATCATTATTTTTATGTTGGCGTTAAACGCGTTGCTGGCGGCCTACGAAATGGCCTTAGCATCGGCTTCGCGCACGAAGTTGTCTATTTTGGCCCAAGAAAAAAAACGAGGGGCAGAAAGTGCGTTGTACATGAAAGACCATATGGAAGGCAGTCTGGCCACTATTCAGATTGGTATTACGCTGGTAGGGGCTGTGGCGGCTGCCGTAGGCGGAGCAGGAGCCGACGAATGGTTTGCCCCATGGATGCAGGAGCATTTTCATATTCCACTGCGGCTGGCTAATGCGCTGGCAGTTATTATTGTGGTGCTTCCGCTGAGCTTTGTCACTATTGTTTTTGCCGAATTAACCCCCAAAACCTTTGCCCTTAAAAACAAAGAATGGGTGGTGCTCTCTTTTTCTCCTATGATGCGCCAATTGTATCGCATTTTATTTCCCATTGTGCGCGTGATGGAAGCCATCGTAGGAATGCTGACCAAAAAAACCGTCCGCAAAAACACCGACCCCAAAGAAGCACAAAAAGCGGCTATGGCGGATTTGCGCGCGGCGGTGTCTATTGCGTCATCTTCGCGTTTGTTTGGCAAAGCGGAAGAGAAAATTGTGCTCTCAAGTGCTATGTTTTGCGTGCGCAAAATCAAAGAGATACAGGTGCCGCTGGAACAGGTATATACGCTCTACGCCAATGACTCCATTGCAGACACTTTTGTCAAAGCCCACCTGGATATGCACACCCGTTTCCCCGTACGCGAAAACGCAGACGACCCGCAAAGCATTATCGGATATTTAAACTTCAAAGACATTTTTGCCGCCACCAAAACCGCCGCCCAAGGCGTAACGCCCACCACCCGCTCCATTCTGCGCCCGATGATGCGCCTGGACGAAGATACCATTATTTCCTCTGCACTGGAAAAAATGATGAAAGCCCGCCAACATATCTCTTTGGTAACTGACGACGATAAAATTACCGGTATTTTAACCCTAGAAGACATCTTTGAAGAAATGGTGGGTGAGATAGAAGACGAATACGACTTTTTCCCCTCTTATATCCGCCCGTTTGGCGATGCGCTCATCGCCAGCTCCACCGCGCCGATGGCAGACGTCTTTGCCCAGCTGCAGCTGCCCGCTCCGGCTGACCTGCCATCCGGAATAACCGTGGCGCAGTGGTCTATGCAGCAAGCCGGCCACCCGCTGACCCCCAGCGAGGCCATAACGGCCGCGGGGATTCGCATGGC
>CALVFA010000004.1 GCA_944326725.1 uncultured Elusimicrobiales bacterium
GCCATTGCGGCGGGACTGAACCCGCAGGACGCTTTTTTGCGCGGTTATGCAGCGGCCATGTTTTTTGCAGCGGGCTTGGCGCTGGTGGGGGGAATTATTTCCTCTCAGCGTGATTAAATATCCGCCCGTAATATAGGCAAATCTTCAGGCCTTTATTCACAGAAAACAGAGGCGGAACCGGGCAAACTGCCAGCAAACGATCTTCTCTATCCCTGTTGCGTGTTTTAAGCCAAATAAACCCAGACACCCAATTCTGCTTATAATATTCAGAAAACAAAAACCCCGCCGGTGCAAGTCGGCGGGGTTTATATTTATGCGTTCAGACGGAAAGTTAGAAGTTTTCCGGGTGAATCATAAAGTAAGCCTGCGGGTGGGCGCAAACGGGGCACACTTCCGGGGCGGATTCGCCAATATGGACGTGGCCGCAGTTGGAGCATTCCCACATAACGATACCGGCTTTTTTAAACACTTCTTTGGCTTCTACATTGTGCAGCAGCTTGCGGTAGCGTTCTTCGTGCATTTTTTCAATTTTGGCTACGGCGTCAAACAAATAAGCCAATTTGTCAAAACCTTCTTCTTTGGCGGTTTTGGCAAAGCCGGCATACATGTCGGTCCATTCATAATTTTCGCCCTGGGCCGCGTCTAAGAGGTTAGCCGCCGTGCCCGGCACTTCGCCGCCGTGCAGGTATTTGAACCACAATTTGGCGTGTTCTTTTTCGTTGTTGGCGGTTTCTTCAAAAATCTTGGCAATTTGCACAAACCCTTCTTTTTTGGCTTTAGAAGCGTAGTACGTATATTTATTGCGGGCCTGGGATTCACCGGCAAAGGCGGTCCACAGGTTTTTTTCGGTCTGGGATCCTTTCAATTCCATATTTTCTCCTCTAATTATTGGGGCTTGCGCCGCCGGAAAGCCAGCTCCCGGCTAGGGCCCCGCATATCTTTTTACTTCTCTTTACCCGCCGCGGCGCGGCAGCGGTTGCAAATCCCGCGAAATTGCAGATTTGCATTTTTTACTTCACCAAATCGGTTAATGTCCTGCGGCACCAGCAAAGAAGGCGCCCCTGGCTGAGGGAACACGTCATACACTTCTCCACAGTCCATGCAAACAAAATGGTAATGGGGCGTTAAATCCGCATCAAAGCGGGCCTTGGTGGACAAGCCGACCCGAAACACCACCCCCGCTTCTTCCATAGAGGCCAGCGTGCGGTACACGGTGTCTAAAGATATATTGGGCAGCTTCTTGCGCACGGCGGCAAAAACGGCTTCTGCGCTGGGGTGCGCTTTAGACTGCGCCAGCGTGCGGAAAATTTCCAGCCGCTGTTCGGTTACGCGCAGGGAACGGCTGCGGCAGAGCGCTTTAAAAGCCTCTACTCGCGCCTTCAGTTCCTTTGTATTTTCGGTTTGCTCATGAGGGTACATGGGATTAACCTTGTTAAGAATAATTCTTATGTTGAAAGTATAGCATTTATTTTTTTTTAGGACAAGGAGTTTTTTACATAGTGTAATTTTCATTAAATAAATAAAAAGGGGAGGCACGGAAAAACAGTTAAAATCAAGTCTTCTATATTTTATCCCCAAGAATGATTTTGTTATACTGTATATATAATTCTATGGCAAACAGCGCACGCTTTATTTGGCACAGCATTATCGTCGGAGGGGGAGCTTCCGGGCTTTTTTGCGCCTCCAAGTATGCCGCCCCCAAACTGCTTTTAGAACATAATGCCCGGCCCGGGGCCAAACTAGCCGTAACCGGCGGGGGAAAATGTAATTTTTCCAATTTAAATGTAACCGAGCGGGACTATGTCTGCCAAAGTAAACATTTCTGCCATGCGGCGCTGGCGGCATTCCGCCCGCGGGATTTTATTTGTATATTAGAGGAAGAAAAAATCCCTTTTGACACCCTTCAAAACGGACAGCTTTTTGCTCAAAATGCACGAGAAATCACACAGCTTCTGGTACGCCGCGCCCGCACACAAAACACCGATATCCGTTGCAAAACAGAAGTCTTAAAAATACAAAAAGAAAACGGCCTCTTCCGGGTAACAACATCTGAAGGGACTTTTTATACCGCTAATTTGGTCCTAGCGACGGGAGGGCTTTCGTACCCCGATTTGGGTGCGACGGGCTTTGCATTCCGCACCGCCCAGGAATTGGGGCTAAAAGTCGTCCCCTTGCGTCCTGCCTTGGCCGGGCTGCGTGCGCCAGACCCGCTAAAAACATGGTGCCGGCAACTGGCGGGAAACAGCATAGAGGCGGAAATAACCGTAGGCAAACGGATAGAAAAGGGCTCTCTTCTCTTTACGCATGAGGGCTTCAGCGGGCCCGCCGTATTGCAAGCTTCTCTATATTGGCAGGAAGCCATGCCGGTGCGTATTAATTTCCTGCCGGGAACTGATGTGTTGGCTTGGCTGCAAAAAAACAAAAATAACACGGCCTGTTTCTCGAAAATCCTTGCCGAATTTTTGCCCGCTAAAATAACAAAAACTCTTTTGCAGGAAAATGACGTGCGCGCCGCAGACGCCAAAAAAGAAACCTTGCTGGCAGCGGCCCGCCGGTTAAACGCCTTGTCGTTCCAGCCGACGGGGACTTCCGGCTATACCCGGGCGGAAGTAACCGCAGGAGGGGTTGATACGGTGCAGTTTTCCCCGGCGAGCATGGAGTGCAAATCCATTGCGGGGTTATTTTATATTGGGGAAGCTTTGGACGTTACGGGCCGCCTGGGCGGGTATAACCTGCACTGGGCGTGGGCCTCTGCCGCCGCGGCGGCTAGAGCTTTGGCTAGGCGCTAAAAAACGCCGTTTTTTAAAAGGTAATTAAAATTGGGCACGCGCGTGCGTACGGATTTTGCTATAATACTAGTAAGAAAAAGGAAAACTATGGATATAAAAAACGCTCCTATTTCATTCTTTTCTCTCATTTTCCACTCACTTAAAGTGGCTAATCAGGCTTTTGGCTCCATCTTATCATTGTTTATTATTTTTGTTGTGTTAATCGCGCTGGTTATTGGTGCTGTGGTAGGCAGTCTTTTCTTGTGGGGGCCTAGATACCTGTTTATCTTGTATATTCCGGCTTCCATATTTTTGGGCTTTCTCAATTTTGTGTTTATGACGGCAATCATACAAATTTTAGCCGCCAAAATTGAACGCAGAGGTTTTTCTGCCTGGGAAGGGCTGACGGGTTCCATAGTTCCTTCATTCTATTTCATATTAAGCTCCATTATTCTGGGAATACCCGTTTATTTGCTGTTATTTGCAGCCATGCTGACACACTCAACTATAGTATACGTCCTTTGTATTGTTGCCCTCTTTTTTGTCACACTTCCTTTTACTTTTACCTTGCATGCAGCGGCTCTGCGCGACGAAGGACCTATTTCCGCACTGCGCTACAGCTGGGAATTGGGCAGCCGAAATTACCTGCGCATCCTTTTAACTGTGGTGGGGTTGATTCTTCTTATGTTGTTGTTCTTTTTGGCCTTGGGTTGCGCCATTAAAGCGTTTTGGCCGGAACTGCTCGTACAGTTGCCGTTTTATCTAGCTATGCCGGTGTTATTATTTCAATCAAAAATTACGTTTTTTGTCGCTCTGATTTTGTTTTATCTTATTTGCTTGTATTTCTTCTCCGTTATACAATGCATATGGACCGGGCTATTTTTAAATTTAGATTATATGTCGCGCTCTTCCTTAAACCGCGAACTGGAAAATGCCATGGCTAATGCTCCCGTCGTACCGGAGCCGATACAACCAAGCTATGCTGTTATGCCTGATGTTATGATTAAACAGGCTTCTATCCGTACCGACGCAGACGCCGACCCGGATACCGCCCGACATTTAGACCAAGTATACAGCGCGCAAGAGCATTTGCCTCAGTCTTTGGAACAGGAAGAGGACCGCATGCCCACCATTTTGTTTGATGAAGAAATGGCTAAGCAATTAGCCGAAAATGAGGAAAGAATGCGTCTGAGCAAAGAACAGGCCGCCAAACGCAAAGAGGACGATCAGCAACAAAGTATTAAAATATCGGATAAACCTTTATGAACACAAATAATAATCTGCTTACTATGACTGAACTTTTTTCCCGTTCTTGGCAGGAAATGACCAATCGTTTTGGTCCATTTTTTATATTAGCTTTTATAGGGACCGCCCTTAATTGGCTGTTCTCCCTTATATTTGTACACTTCTATGTTAATATGCAGTCCGCTTCGTTTCTTATTCTCCCTTTGACACTCATTCTGTCGCTTATTGTCAGTTTATTGATGACGTCCGCTTTGACATTATATATCTGCAAACGTGCAAACACCATTAATGAAGCCCTTCGGATTGGTTTTCCGCGGATTTTGCGCTTATTTTTGGGCGGAATAATTATTGGGCTTGCCATGATGCTTGTAAGCTCAATACTAGTAGGGACTATGATAGCCATGATGATGTTAACAAAAAATTCTTTAGTCATGGGATTTGTTGTATTTTGTTCTATATCGGTCATTTTGGCCGTCATGTTAACAATTACCACTTATTGTCTTTTTCTTCCCTATAGATTAGTCTTGACTAATGAACCTATGTTCCAATGCTTTAGATCTTCTTTTGCTTTAGTAAAAGGGTATTTTTGGAAAACATGCGGCTACTTAGTTTTACTCTCTCTTATTATGGGAGCAGTAACCGTTTTGGGACAATTGGTTTTAATGATATTTTCTTTTATCAGCTCTTTGGTGTTACCCTCGTTTTTTCAAACACTTCTATCCTTTTTATGGGTACCTATACAGGCAACCCTTGCGGTATTTTTCCAGGTTTTCACCTTGGCTTTATATTTAGACCGCAATACGGCGGGAATAGACATTTCCAGTCAGCAGGACAGCACCCCCTCGCTTGAAGGTCAGGCAGAGCAGTGATTTATTAGGGAGAGCCCGTTGGGGCCCTCCCTTTTTTACAGATATCAAGAAAGGATAAAAAACAAAAGGAGAAAAAATGAACACAGTGTTAATAACACTCAACGTATTGGGAGGGCTGGCAGTCTTCCTATACGGCATGAAAATCATGAGCGACGGCCTGCAGAAAATGGCCGGCGTCAAGATGCGCCAAATGCTCTCTATAGCCACCACCAACCGCGTGGCGTCCACTTTTTCGGGCATGTTGGTCACGTCTATTATACAGTCCTCCAGCGCCACGACCGTAATGGTGGTCGGCTTTGCCAGTGCGGGACTATTAAACTTATACCAATCTTTAGGCGTAATTTTTGGGGCCAATATCGGCACCACTATGACCGCCTGGATTGTCAGCTTGTTTGGATTTAAAATACAGATTTCAATTTTCGCCCTGCCGGTAATTGCGATAGGGTTTTTCTGCCAGTTTCTGCCCGCCAAATGGGTGGCTGTACGCCGGGCGGCGGAAGGCTTGTTTGGCTTTGGCTTGCTGTTCTTAGGCTTAGATATTATGAAAAACGCCATTCCGGCGGACTTTGCCCAAAGCCCGTTTGTGGCGGAGTGGCTCTCTAAGTTCACACCGGACACAGCCTGGACGCTTATTCTGTTGATTCTTACCGGCACGATACTGACGATGATTTTGCAATCCTCCAGCGCGGTAATGGCCATGACCCTTACCTGCGCGGCGGCGGGCATCATCAATTTCCCAACGGCCGGTGCCCTAGTGCTGGGAGAAAACATCGGCACCACCATTACCGCCAACTTGGCTGCCTTGGGAGCAACCAAAACAGCCCGGCGCGCCGCGCTGGGCCACTTCTTATTCAACTTTATAGGCGTGATTTGGGTCAGCTTAATTTTCAAGCATTTCATTGCGCTGATTGACTGGCTGGTGCCCGGGTCCCCCTATGTAACAGACCCGGCGACTTTAAATTCCGTGCTGCCCTATCATATTTCCGCGTTTCACACCGTCTTTAACGTGCTCAATACCCTGATTATGCTGCCGCTGCTGAAACAATTGGCGGCTTTAACGCTGATTATTATTCCCAAAAGCAAACGGGAAGACAAACACCAAGACAGCGAGCTGGTGTACCTCAACACCCGCTTTAACCAAACGCCGGAGCTGGCAGTGCTGACGGCGCGCAAAGAAGTGGAACGCATGATGAGCTTTATCTCTAAACTCACCGACAAGCTGCTCCACGCATTAAAAACAGATGATGACAAACTCTTTGAGCGTTTGATTTCTGACGCAAAAGACGCAGAAAAAACCACAGACGTCTTAGAGCATAAAATCAACAGTTATCTTACGCAAATGAGCCACGGCAACCTATCCCGCCATGCCGTAGCCCAGACAGTGGCGCTCTTTGACCTGACCAACAGCATAGAGGGTATGGGCGACTGCGGAGAGAAAATAGCGAAAATCTTGGAAAAATTCCACAACACCACGCCCGCCTCTTTCAACGAGCAGGACGTGTCAAACATGGAATCTATGGCTAAAAAAACCAAAGAGATTATCCGCAATACGCGGGAAGTGATTTTACAGTTCCCTAACCCGCATACGCCAGGGGAAACCTCTGCCATGTTTAAAACCGCCGTTAAAAACGAAAATGAGCTCAATGCCATGCGCAAAAATTTGCGTGAAGAACGCAATGTGCGTATTTCACAAGGGCAGCAAGCCACCCCGGCTTCTATTACAGCCTACGGCGATATTTTAAACAACTTTGAGCGTATGGGCGACTATGCCATGCGTATCACGGAAACTATCCTGCACATGAAAGCAGAAGATGTGCAGGATATGCAGGCGCTGGCGGGCATGCCCAGCCCGTCCTCTGAGCAGCCGCTGGCTTAGAGCCAAAGAGGTTTTATGCGCGACATAAAAGATTTCTTCTCTATGGCTTGGGCGGTGTTGCGCAGGCACTATCCGTTCCCGTGGAAAACTTTTATCGTCGCGCTGCTTTGTGCGGTATATGTGCTCAGCCCGGTGGATTTATTGCCTGATGTAATGCCGCTTTTAGGTATCACTGATGATGCTACTTTTCTGCTGCTAGTCCTGGCAATGATTAGGCAGGAAATTCAAAAATACCGCGCCAGCTTAACACCGCCGCCAGAAAACGTCATAGACGCTGGCGACATTAAAGACCACAAAAAATAGTACGATCCGGCTCCGCCGGCAAATATATGCGCTGCTTACCCCGGACCATTCGTCCGGGGTTTTTATTTAACCCGACTCCAAACGCTTCCTCCTGTTTTCTGCCAAGAAAACAAAGGGCTTTCTACGTCTATCCCATTTAAGCGCCAAAGCACCCTTTACGGGAAGAAATAATAAAAAATAAACCTCTGTATGGTCCGGCCTCCAATCTTTTGACAGAAAGCATGTAAAAAATAATGTTTTTTGGGTGGCTTTTTCCGTCAATCTCCACCCAAAACCGCAGTGCTTATTAAAACTAGCCTTATTTACTCCGACAGCCCCCCAAGGAAAGTGTTATAATTTATATATGAAAAAATTACTCAAATGGCTGTGTATTTTGGCGGCACTGGCCGTCGTACTATTGATTGCGGCGCTGATTACGCTTAAAATCATGTTCCCGCCGGAGAAATTAAAATCAATGGCGCAAAGCTATGCCCAGCAAACACTAAACCGCGAAGTTACGTTTAATGACGTTTCCCTTAATTTGGTGGGTATTACGCTGCAAGATTTCGCAATTTCTGAAAAAGGCACGTTTGCCGACGGCACCTTTGCCAAGGCGGACAAAGCCGTTGTAAAAATTGCTTTAAAACCCCTTTTCAAAAAGCGCATTGAAATCAGCACCGTCGGGCTGGAAGGGCTGGACTTGACCGTCAGCAAAAACAAAGACGGGGTGTTTAACTTTGATGATTTGATGTCTGCTTCTACCGCGCAAGAGCAGCCGCAGGAAAGTGAAGAGGCCTCTTCTTCCAGCTTTGTCCTGCTGGCACAGCGCATTTATGCTACAGACTGCAACCTGCATTATAAAGACGATCAACTGGGAATAAACACCTCCATTACGCACTTAAATTTGGAAATTACAGGTTTTAATTTAGACGACGCTTTTGACATCACGCTTTCTTTTACCACAGATTATCAGGACAAAGCCGGGCTGACAGCCTCTATTCCTTTAAAAGCCCGCCTGCAGGCCAATTTGGCCGGTTTGGATATGGCCAAGGCCCAGGTAACCTTAAACAGTTTGTCTTTGACCTACAAAGGCATTGGGCTGTCTTTATGGGGGGGAGCCAAAAACTTAAACGCCCCTATCATTGATTTAACCGGTAAAATCACGGACGTGTCCAATACGGCTTTGTCCGACATCTTGCCGGATTTGCCCGCCTTTGTACTGCCGGACATTCTGTTTAGCGCTTCGGCGGAAGCCAATTTGGACGCTTCTACCGCTACGTTAAAGCAGGCCAAACTTTCTCTCTCAGACTCCGCCATCACCCTCAAAGGTCAAGCTGGCTGGGGGGGAACAACGCCCACTTACAACGCAACAGCTGATATTAATATCAACATGCAGCAAGTGGCCCAAATGGCCCAAATGCTCTCCGGCTATGGCATTGGCGGCAGCATTACCGGCAATTTGACGGCTACAGACAAAAACAACGGTCAAGACCTGCGCGGCACCATTTCCTTAAAGGATTTGACCCTGCAATACGACCCGCTGACGCTCTCTAATATGACGGGGGACATTGTCATCAAATCCCTGGCGGATATTTCCTGTGCCTCATTGACGGGGCTTTTAAACCAGGAAAAATTCTCTACTTCCTTTGCCTACAAAGATTTGGGCAGCGTGCTGGACCTGGCCCTGGACTTTGATTTGGCAAAACTGACCCTGGACCGCTTTCCTTCCTTTGGAGAAGAAACGGCTGACAACGCGGCAGAAAATACCAGCTCCACTTCTTTGGCAACGGACGGCCCGGAAACTTTGTTTAATGTGCGCGCCAATATTAACTTAGGCCCCATTACCGTGCCGTATTTTACTACGCAGGGTGTCAGCTTAAAAGCTGATTTAACCAAAGCCAGCGCCACCATGAAAACGGCAAGCGGTTCGGCTTCGTTTACGCTTAAAGAAGGCGCTATAACGGATTTGGACCAATTCGTCAGAGAAAACCGCATAGTCAAAATCCTGATGCTGCCGCTGAGCTTGGTTAAAAAAGTAACTGCTACGCTGGGGCTGTACATTTTCCCGCAGGAAAATTAGCAAAAAAAGGGCCAAATTGCTTTCTCTTCCGGTTCCGGCGCTTATGCCTTTACCAATGGCGTCATGAACATTCAGCAAACCCGGTT
>CALVFA010000005.1 GCA_944326725.1 uncultured Elusimicrobiales bacterium
GAATACAGTATAGGCTGTAGGTTTCCTGGTCTGGACCGGGATTATTAAAAGCCATGGACAGAGTAACTGCAGAGGTTCGCGCTCTATTATAAAAAATAATATTAATTTCATTATTATTCCATTGAAATGTCTGTCCGTCTGCTGTATTCAAAGTACTATAAGGGCCGCACCAACCCCCTGCATTAATATTAGAGTCGGGGCACGTCACTTCTCCTCCCGAAACTCCTGCAGCATTTAAAATTAAGCGAAAATCTTGTGCTGAATTACTGCTCTCCATGGCAACCATTCTTTTTCCTTCACGGAAAATTTTATACCACGGCAAAGCCGCCGCCACGCGGCTTCTAAGCACCGCCTTTTCATATTGCGGTAACGCAATGGCCGCCAAGATGCCAATAATCAGCACCACCACCAAAAGTTCAATCAACGTAAACCCGCTTAAATCCCCTTTAAAACGTTTTTTATTAGCTGGCTCCTTTTTTAAAAAATTTTATTTTCAGTAAAAATTTATAAAAAAAAAAAAACAATACAAGCCCCTCTATTTTTTCTGCTCCAAATGTCTTGCTTTCGCTATGACTTTTTCTTGGCAACGCACCATTTTCCAGCCGTACATACCTGCCGTCGTTTTTCCTACAGAATGCCTATTGCGTTCCTAAAAAATCCCGCGCAGGTTGGCAGCAAAAGCCCCCTTACTCTTAAAAGATTTCCCTCAGGTCATCAGCAAAACATGTCTCTCATCCGCGCCTTAAAATATTTCTCCCTAGTGCTACCAGAAAAATATCCTCCCCCCTTATTACAAGATTTCTCTGCGGGCTGGAAGTAAAAATTTATCCTTATCCCAAAAGATTTCCCTGCAAATTAACAGTAAAAGGAGCTCTCTTTCTCTCTAAAAATTCCCGCAGGTTAGCGCTGAAAATGGCGGCTTTTTAGGGTACTTTCTGTTTTTGGACGGCGGACCTATCTTGTTTACCCTGCTAGTAGCCCTTTCCGCCGGTCCGGCTAGAGCGCCTCTAAAACGGCTCCTTGCCGCTAGGTTCAGCCCTTGCTGCCCCTAGACCCGGGCCGCCCCTATCCAGACACTGCGGCCCGGAGCCTAAATATTCGCATAGGCGAGGTAACGGTTCCAGACAGTAATAAAGAGCAATGATACCACAGAAGCCCATATATCCGCGTATGCGAGGTAAAGGGCCCCAGCTTTCCTGTTTAGGCTTTGCTGTTCCTAGACCCGGACCGCCAGATTTTTCTCTTTCCTTTTTGCCCTCTCCCTGTTTTCCCCGCTCCCACTGGAAGGAGTAGTGGGGCCAGACTTTCCCCTTTCGGTCCACTCCTTTCCTCTAAAGTGATAAATCCCGCTGTTTGCGTATGTTTCTGCCCTTCCCCTTTCGGTCTACCCTTTCCCTGAGGCAAAAAGCCCTTTTCACAAAAAGCGGAAAGTTTTATATAATATATGTACTGATTTTTTGCTGGTAACAGAAGGTGGTGAAAAAGTTAATGGTTTTTGTGAAAGTCAGAGACGCTGAACACCTGGAAGAAGCGCTCAAACGCTTCAAACGCGAATGCGAAAAGAACGGCATTCTCAAGGAAATCAAACGCCGCGAGACCTACATGCCGCCCAGCGTGAAGCGCAAAATCAAATCGCAGGAAGCGCAAAGACGCGCCCGCCGCACCAAACGCCGGCGCTATTAATACAAGCAGTTTTTCAGGCAATAGTCCACGGGGAACCGGGGGCTATTGCCTTCTTTGCTCTGTGCGCGCGGGCGCATACGCGCGTACGGAATACCGACGATAAAACGGGACCACTATGCAGGAAAATCTGGCCGAAAAAATCAAACAGCGCATAGATATTGTGGAGTTTGTGCGCCAGTACGTTCCGCATTTAAAAAAGACCGGCAAAACTTGGAAAGCCTGCTGCCCGTTTCATAAAGAGAAAACCCCCTCTTTTTCCGTTGACGGAGAAAAGGGCCTGTATTACTGTTTTGGCTGTCAGGAAGGCGGGGACGTGTTTGACTTCCTGATGAAAATTGAAAATTTGACTTTTAATGAAGCGGTGCGCAAACTGGCCGAACTGACCGGGGTAGAATACAAACCGCAGGGCGGTTTTTCCGCTGCGGAACAGCAACGCATCAATGCCCGCAAAACGCTGGAATGGGCCAAAACGTTTTACCACAAAAATTTAATGACCGCCGGCGGAGAATTTGCGCGTAATTACGTCAAAAGCCGCGGCCTGACCAAAGAAACCGTACAAAAATTTGAGCTAGGCTTTGCCAAAAACGACGCCGTCGGGCTGTGCAAAGCGGCCCAAGCCGCCCGTTATACGCCGCAGCAGCTTAAAGAAGCCGGCCTGTGCGTGCAAACTTCGTACGGAGCGCGCGATTATTTCCGAGGAAGGCTGATGTTTCCTATCATCAACCAACGCGGTGAAACGGTAGGGTTTGGCGGGCGCATTTTGGCGGAGGGAGAGCCGAAATATCTAAACTCCCCCGAAACATTGCTCTTTAACAAAAGCCAGGTGCTTTACGGCATTAATTTTGCAGGCCCCGCCATACGCAAAGCCGGGCGCGCCGTACTGTTGGAAGGATACATGGACGTGATTGCCTGCCACCAGGCCGGATTTGAAAACGCCGTCGCGCCGCTGGGCACCAGTCTGACGGCGGAGCATGGCAAACTGCTCAAGCGTTATTCAGACAATGCCGTCGTATTGTTTGACCCGGACGCCGCCGGTATCAAAGCGGCGCTGCGCGGGGCGCTGGTACTGATAGAGCAGGGGCTGTTTGTCAAAGTGGCCTCTTTATCAGACGGGTTGGACCCGGACGAATATATTGCCAAATACGGCAAAGAAAAATTTGAAGCCGTACTGGACAACGCCCAAGATTTAATAGAGTTTCATACGCGTTTGCAGCTGGATTTGTATCCGCACCCGCTGCAGCCGCAGGCCAAAACGGCGATTATTAATGAGCTGACCGACACTTTGCTCAAACAGCCCGACCCGATTGTGCGCCGGGAATGGGTCAAATATGTGGCCGAACAAACAGGCGTAGACGAGGCTTTGGTGCTGGAGCGTCTGCGCGGCAGAGAGCAGGCGGCGACGCGTTTTCAGCAGCGTTTTCAAGCCGCAGCCGCCCGGCAAACAGCACAGCCGCAGGCGGCGGAACATTTCTATGCCGCAGAAGAAAATTTGGTGGCGTGGCTGCTTCGCTATCCGCAGTATGCAGCAGGCTGCGAGGCGTTGGCCGGGCAGTTTGACAGCCGGGCCTTGGGGCAACTGCTACAAGCCGTATGCCAAGCCGCCGCCGAAAACCCGGCGCCGGAGGGCTTCGCAGACCGCGTATGCGCCTTAGCCCCCCAACAGGCTAAACTAGCCATACGCCTGTGCATGGCAGAATTGCCGAAAGATTTTCAGGCTCAGCGGGATATTGCTTCCTGCCAAAGGGCCGTAGAGAAGGAAGCGCTGCAGCGCCAGCTGGCCGCCGTACGCCAGCAGATTAAAACAGCCGGGGCTGGACAAGTGCCGGCGGAGCTTTTGCAGCGCATGATTGAATTGCAGAATAAATTAAAATTACAAAACAAATTAAAAAATTAGCCGAAAAGAGGTACATGACAAATGGCAAATCCGGGAAATAAAGCTTTGAAAGAGTTGGTGGAAGCCGGCAAAGAGAGCGGCATGCTCTCGCTGGAAGAGATTAACCGCTCACTGACTTCCAACTCCATGAGCGCCGAAGACATTGACGGCCTGATGGGCACTTTGGAGGATATGGGCATCCAAGTAGTGGACGACAAGAAAATTAAATCTGCTTCCTTGGCAGACAAAGAAGTTTATACCGATGAATGGGCGGCGGCCAACCCGGATATTTCCAACTCTATCCGCATGTACCTTTCCGAAATGGGCAAAGTGCCCCTTTTAACCCGCGACGAAGAAGTTACGCTGGCGCGCAATATCCGCGAACGCGAAAAAGAACTGCGCAAGCTGGTGTTGGAATCCCCCATTACCATGCGCGAAATCTGCAACTGGGAAGAGCTGGTGGACCAGGAAGAAATGACCACCAAAGAGCTGATGCCCCGCGGCAAACGCACCACGCGTGAGCTTAACAACATGCGCAAAAAGCTCAAAGAAGCCGCCCAGTTTATCGGCAAGCGGGAGCAGGAAATCACCAAACTGATGAAAGAACTGCGCGAGGGCAACTTGTCCGACAAAAAACGCAACCACCACATTGAGCTCTTGGAAGCCAAACAAAAAGAAGTGGTAGCACGCATTATTAAGCTCAATTTAAACCAAAACAAAATCAAACGTTTAACCAACAAAATCAAAAACCTGGCCGACCGCTTAAATGAAACCCGCGGAGACATGGAACGCTTTGACAGTTATTTTGGCCCATACAATGAAGTCAAAAAGCTAGTCAACGCATTTAAAAACAAAAAAATTACCGAAAAAGAATTTAAGAAAAAAACCAAGTTCACGCTGGAAGAATTGGAACGGGCGCTCTCTAACATTGAGTCGGTGCGCGCGCGCCATGAACGCATGGTGGAATCGCTGCCAATGACGGAAAAAGAGTTTCTCTCTTTCAACGACCGCATTGTATTTTTTGAGGACATGATTTTGCAGGACAAATTAAAACTCATTAAAGCCAACCTGCGCTTGGTGGTATCCATTGCCAAAAAGCACGTCAACTCCAATTTGGAGCTTTCCGACCTGATTCAGGAAGGGGGCCTGGGGCTGATGAAAGCGGTGGAAAAATTTGAATATAAACGCGGGTTTAAATTCTCTACCTATGCCACTTGGTGGATACGCCAAAGCATTAACCGCGCTATTGCCGACCAGGCCAATACCATTCGTATTCCGGTGCATATGAAAGAATTGGTTTCCAAATTGACCAAAGTTACCAATAAATTCCGCCAGGAACACGGACGGGAACCGACGCTGGAAGATTATTCCAAAACGCTGCGCCTGTCTATGGAAAAGGTCAAAAGCGTGCTTAAAATCATGCAGGACCCGATTTCCCTCTCCACCCCTATTGGCGAGGACGAGGATTCCAACCTGGAAGATTTTATTGAAGATAAGAACGGTCCCAACCCGACCACCTCTGCGGTGGACTTCCTGCGCAAGCAGGAAGTGGCTGATGTGCTGGCTACGCTTTCTGAACGGGAGGCCAAAATTATCAGCTTGCGCTTTGGTATAGACTCCGGCTACCCGCGCACATTGGAAGAAGTGGGCAAAATGTTTAACGTAACCCGTGAGCGCGTACGCCAAATAGAAGCCAAAGCAATCCGCAAGTTGCGTCACCCCAGCCGCACCAAAATGTTAAAAGATTATCAGGAATAGACGCAGCTGTATAACAGCTTTTGCTAAAAGTACCCCGGCAGTCTGCCGGGGTACTTTTAAATACAGACGCTGCGAAGAGAACTTTTCAAAGATACCGCAAAAGCGTTTGACCTGGCCACAACTTCTATAAAAAACGCCCCGGTTTAAGCCCGGGGCGTCCATTGTCTGCAGTTAGTAAGATTGGCGCAAATACCACTCTACTAAATCTTCTATTTTCTTTTCCCTTTCTTTTACTAATGCAGAATGACGCAGAGAACGGCGGATTTTACTTTCCATCCCGGCAGGCGAAGAGGCCCGGGTGGCAGACGTAGCAGGCGTCGTTTGACCTATGGCAGAATCAGTTGTGGTACGCGCTTGGTCAGAAGAAGGCCAAACAATTTCAGACTTGATTATATTGCCTTTAGCATCAAACTCCAAGGAAACATCCGCCGATTTCTCTCTTTTATCAAGACCACCGATATAGATCATAGTTCCTTTTTTCCCTTTAGAAGAGTAGGGACGTGTATAACCTATGACGGAGAGCCCGCCTCCTTCGCCAAAATAGACTGAAAACAGCTTTTCATTGCGTTTGTTTTTCTTATACACAGGCTGCCATACCGTAGCATTTGTGACTTCTCCATTGCGCACAGCCAGGCGGACTTTACGGTCATAAACGTACGAATAATACACTTCCTCGCCTTCGCTGCTTTTAGCTGAAAGAGGCCGCCCGGCGCTATCCCTTCGGAAAACCGTTTCGCTAATGTCTTCCAGAGGCATGCTTTTGCTATACAAATTTACCGCTAGAACATATTCCGCCTTCTTGCTCCCCTTGTCAAAGGCTTCCAGCCGCCATTTTTTCCCTTGGTCCAATGCCGTAATCACATAAGGCCCCTTAGTCAGCGGGGCGCTTCTGACATATACCACATCTGATTTTTTGCACAAACTACGCCAGCCCAGCTCCCCTCCGCGGCTGAAACCGCGTGTTAAATCTATTAGGTTAATTATACCGTCTGCATCGTCACAGCTCAGAGAAGTCGCATTATACATTACGCTGTTCTTATAGGTTTCTTCCGTACTATACAGAGGGTGGGAGTTAAGGCTGCGTGCCCGTTCATATTGGTCGCTCAACCCCAAAGAATGACCTATTTCATGCAAACCGATATTTGCCGTTTTGATCTCCCCCAAAGAAACTACACGCCAGAATATATTGTCCTGGGGCAACACGATTTGAGGCAAAGGAAACTGGTCCGAATGTATATAACAACCAGCCGCCCCGCGGCAATATTCCCCAACTTCTTTAAAAGGAACAATCAAAAACTCAATATCAGCCTCATCAACCTCCCCTACAAACCGCACTGGCACCCCTTTTTCCAGCAATGGCAATATATCAGCAAATTCTTTTTCTCTGCCGGCGGCGCGGATCTGTTGTGCCGTCTCTTGGAACCATCGGTTATAACCTTGTGAAATGATTTTCTCATAGGATTGGTATTTAGTGGAATCCTTCGCCAAGGTCAGCTTTGCACGTATAGGACGCCCATCAAGGATTTGGGCTATCAAATATCTTTCCCCCGGACGCTTGGCAGAGGTTTGGCCTGCTTTTGGCTCAGTATAATTAGCCACAGCCCCCCACGGGGCTGCAGCTGCATATAATGGCGATAAAGCCAAAACTAACACAAACATCCATTTCATAGGATACTCCCTGCCTTTCGCTGCTGTTTTATGCTGATTATATGGTTACTTTCAGTATAACTTAAAAATAGAAAAAAACAACTTTTTATCCTTTCTTCACGCAACAGACAAGAGAAAACAGAAACCCCCATTTTTTTGGGGGTTTCATAAAAACGGGCCAAAGGGGCCTTTATTTATTTTTGTGCTCCAGTTCCTGCTCAAATATTCCCCGCAGGAAATCTTCCGCCAAAGATTTAGCCCCCAAACCTACCGCAATGGCAAAAGCTAAACCCAAAGAAGCCAAAATGACTACAGCCACATTGTTAACCAGCTGGCTGGCAAACCCCAGGTTTTCCACGGCAATAAGTGCACAGAAAAACACCACAAATATATACACCGCCCGCGAAATCAGCACCCCGCCGCGCAAGCCATTGGCTTTGGCGGAATTTTCAATAATGTTGCCCAGCAGCTTGCCCAACAACAGCCCGGCAAACAAAATAAGCACTGATACAAACAGCGTGGGGATAAACTCCAAAAAGCGGGTAAACAAATCCCGGATAATAGCCAAATGCAGCACATCCGCCGCCAATACCACCGCGTAGAAAATAACGGCCCATGCCAGCACAAAAGAGATAATATACGTCGGGGATTTGCCCAACCCAAAGCGCACACACAGCTCATTAATACCCAGGCGGGAAGTTTTATCGTCAAAAGAGATTCTCCCCAAAAACTTCTTTACATACGAGCCCACAAAACGGGACAAATACAGCCCGATTACCAAAATCAAAACGGCAATTAACAAAGAGCCCAACACCCGGCCCGTCTGTTCTGCCAGCGTAAGAAAATGCTCGCTTACGCGCGAGGTTAGCAATTCTAAATTCATAACGCCTCCTTTTTTTCATTGTAGCAAAATTTAAATTGCTAACATAGACGCAGGATGTATATCTCTATAAAAATTATAAAAGGGGCTTTCTGTTTGAAAGCCCCTTTTCATACAACTCCTTTTGATATCTAAAATATATAAGTTCCTCTCTGCAATTTGGTGGCGCCCAGGCGTTTGCACCGGGCTTCTGCTTTGGAACTTCCATAGGTACATGTTATTTTACCGCGCAAGGGTTTATAGGCATCCGACTGGGCATACCTAGAATAAAAATATAAATATACCGGTTCCTCAAAATGAACCACATATTGCAACCGCCCGTTGCTTTGCAGGCGATAATGTTTTTTGGCAGAGGTTCCCACATCATAATATAAATATTTATCCATAGAGGTCGGCAAAGACTGCAAAGGAGTACCCTCTTCATCCGTAGCGCCGGGGGGCAGGTTAAGAGTTAAAAAACTCCAATTCCCCGTAAACTTATGATTAACCAGCCAATATTCATCCATAGCATCAATAATAGCCCGCGCCGCGGGGAAACCCGCCATAATACGAGCCCGCTCCACCACCCGGCTATATTGGACTAAGGCAATAGAAGACAAAATGCCAATAATCAGTACAACCACCAATAACTCTATTAAGGTAAAGCCTTCTTTATATGTTTTCATATAAGTATTCTTGCTCCAAAACAATTACAAATATTTCAATATAACGACTACATCTATAAATATTACTCTATAATATTTGATTATTGCAGTAAAATCTAAATTGCTAAAATAGACGTATGAGCTCTATTCAGTATTTAAAAGGAATCGGCCCCGCACGCGCCAAACTATTAGAACGGCTGGATATTTTTTCTGTGGCGGATTTGCTGCATTATTATCCGCGCGCCTACCAGGACCGGCGCGAAAACCCGCCCAACAGCGGGCTCAATCCTCCGTCCCTAGTCATTTGCAAAGGGCGCGTACTGCGCGCGCAGAGCATACCGGCCCGCTCCGTTTTGATTTTCAAGGCGTTTCTATCAGACGGGCAAAACAATCAAATAGAGTGCACCTGGTTTAAAAAACGCTCCTTTCGCAATTTCCGTTTTGACCCGTTTGCCCAGCTGAAAAAAGACTTCAAAACCAATGCGCAAATCTGGGTTATCGGCCGGCGGGAAAATCGCAATAATTTCTTTGACAATAAAATCTCAGTAGAAGAGTATTATCCCGTTTCCGCGCCAGAGAGCACTTGGCACGCAGGACGCATTACCCCGGTCTATGCACTGACAGAAGGAGTCAGCAACAAACAGCTGCGCCAATATATGCAAGAGGCACTCCACGCCGCAGAAGTAGCCCAAGAGCCCGATATTCTGCCCCCGGCCCTGGCGCAAAAACGCCGCTTTCTAAACAGTGCCCAAGCATTGCGCGCCATACATTTTCCTAACAGCTTAGCCGAGCTGGAAAACGCCCGCGCCCGGCTGGCTTATGAAGAGTTCCTGCTTTTGGCTACCGCCTGGGGCGTGAAACGCACGCAAACCAAAACGGTGGCCAAAGGGTATACTTATCAAATTAAGAAAAATCTGCTCTCCCCTTTCCGGCAAAGCTTAGGCTTTGAGTTTACAAACAGCCAAAAGAAAGTCATTAATGAAATTTTTGCCGATTTGCAAAGCCCTCTGCCCATGAACAGACTCTTGCAGGGGGACGTAGGCTCCGGCAAAACGCTGGTAGCGCTTTCTGCCATGCTGCTGGCGGCGGAAAACGGCTACCAAAGCGCGCTCATGGCGCCTACAGAAATCTTGGCAGAGCAGCATTATCTGACTTTTCAAAAAATACTAAAGAAGCTCAAAGTCCCCGTAGCGGTGCTGACCTCTAGCACCAAAACCGCCGAGCGCAAGAAAATTTTAGCCGCGCTGGCGGACGGCTCTATATCCATCGTCGTAGGCACGCACGCACTGATACAAGACGATGTGCAGTTTAAAAACTTAAAACTAGCCGTTATTGACGAGCAACACCGCTTTGGCGTGCGTCAGCGCGGCAAACTCAAAGAGAAAACCGCCCGGCTGGACCTTTTGACCATGACCGCCACCCCCATTCCCCGCACCCTGGCGCTGGCTTTATACGGGGATTTAGCGGTATCCACCTTAACGGAGCTGCCCCCGGGCCGCCGCCCCATTGCCACCCAAATGGCAGATGAATACCAGGCGCGGCACATTGTGGCACAAGAAGTGCAAAAAGGCCGGCAGGCCTATATCGTGTATCCGCTTATTGAAGAGAGCGAAAAAATATCCGCCAAAGCCGTCAGCGAAGAGTTTGAAAAACTAAAAGCGCTCTTTCCGCAATACCGCCTCTCTATGCTGCATGGGCAAATGAGCCGCAGCGAAAAAGAAAATGTCATGAAGGATTTCTCCGCCCATAAAACTGATATTTTGGTAGCCACCCCGGTTATAGAAGTGGGTATAGACGTTCCCAACGCTACCATTATGGTGATACAAAACGCAGAACGTTTTGGCTTGGCCAGCCTGCACCAGCTGCGCGGGCGGGTAGGCCGCGGGCAATATGAAAGCCGCTGTATTTTGGTGGCGGAGCGTCAGGGTTCCGTTGCGCGGGAAAGACTGCGCGTGGTCTGTGACACCTGCGACGGCTTTAAAATCGGGGAAAAAGATATGCAGCTGCGCGGCCCCGGGGAAATTTTGGGCACACGCCAAAGCGGCGAGCTGGAACTCAAAGCGGCAGACCTTTTCAAAGACCGCAACATTTTGCAATGGGCTATAGAGGACCGGGACGAACTGCTCCAGGCCGATCCGCTGCTGCAAAAACCGGAACACGCCGCCTTTAAAAAGCGCTTACTGCAGTTATACCAACAAAACTGGCACCTGATTGACTTAAATTGAAGTTTGCTGTGAAACATGCCTCTCTGCAACTTATGCGGCGTAAACAAATCCTGCTTTAAACTTGCGGAAAAATCTTCTGTCTTTCTGCTGTTCCAAAAAGGCACGGACCATTTTTGCCATACTATTTTTCTTTCCTCTTATAAAACAAAAACCCCCGGCTTTGCCGGGGATTTACCATAAAAAGACTAATCCATTCTGCAGCTATTGTCTGAAGACATAGTTTCTTCTTTGCAGATATTGAGGCAGATTTTAATTCCAAAATTATCGGTGGAATGGCAGGTGCGCTGGCCCGGCGTATTGGCACTGCTCACTCCCGTCAAATGAATCTCATAAGGATAAGAGCCTTCTTTGCTCCGCAGGGCCGTCACATCACAGGCATAACCCGTACAGTTGGAAATATCATAGTCAAAGTAAGTGCCGCTGGCATAACTGTCATCTCCGCTGCGGGGCGTAATCGGTATTTGCAGCATTAGTTCTGAAAAATTAGGCGTAAACTGCCCCATCTGCATCAAATACATCTTCTCGGCAGTGGAAATATTGCCCAGCATGGTAATGGCTTCCGATACGCGGCTGCTTTCCAATACCCGCTGATACTGTGGCAAAGCGATAGCGGCCAAAATGCCCAAAATAAGCACCACAGCCGTTATTTCCATTAAGGTAAAACCCGCTTTAGCTGTAGCAATAATTTTAAAACAAAAAGAATTTATTTTTTCCCACATAGGCTACGCCTCTTTTATAAGTGTAGCAAACTTCAAGCGGTTTAGAGAGTTTATTATATCAATAAAACTCTCTGCTCTAATGCCTAGAAATGTCTTTTTATTTACAAACTGCTGCTTTCCCCTGTTTGCCCGGCGCCACGATTTCTGCAGAAGGGCCACTCTCCCTTAAGGCGGCCGGTTGATTGATTTGCTCAGGCCTGGCCCAAAGAAAATGGCAAAAATTATATATAAATATCCCCCGCATGGCGGGGGATAGCACAAAAGTTCTACTTTTGTTTGGCTTCTTCTTCCAAACGCGGGAAAAGAGGCGGATATTTCTGTATTGGGCCCGGGGCCAAACGCCGCTGCATTTCTTGGGCCACAGTAGGCATAAACGGCTCTATCCAGCGGGAAATAAAGCGCAGCCCACACACCAGCTCCAAAAGTACGGCGGCCGCGGCCTCTTTATCGGTTTTAGCCAGCTCCCAGGGTTTCTTTTCATCTACCAGTTTATTTAATTCCCCGGCAAAGCCGTAAATGCTTTCCAACACTTTGTCAAAGGCCAGTTCATTGTAAAAAGCATCTATCTCCGCCGCCGTTTGCAAAGCGCGCTTTTCCGTGGCGGAGCCTTCGGCGGCTTTTTGCGGAAGCTCACCTATATTCTTAGCCGCCATGTTCAGCGTGCGCGAAAGCAAGTTGCCGATGTTGTTAGCCAAGTCGGAATTATAGCGGTTTTTGAAGCTGAGCATAGAGAAATCGCCGTCTTGTCCAAAAGGTACCTCGCGAAACAGAAACGCACGCACCGGGTCGGTGCCGTATTTATGCGCCAGCTCCACCGGGTTGACCACATTGCCCAAAGATTTGGACATTTTCTCCCCTTCCACCGTCCACCAGCCGTGGGCAAACACTTTCTTGGGAAGCGGCAAGCCCAAGGCCATCAGCATCGCCGGCCAAATGACCGTATGGAAGCGGAAAATTTCTTTGCCCACCATATGCAAATCCGCCGGCCAGAAATCTTCAAATTTCTCGGCCCCAATTTTTTTAAGCTGTTCCTCGTGTTCTTTTTTATCTTCACACAGCAGCGTACCCACGCCCGTAGCGGAGATATAGTTAATCAGCGCGTCAAACCACACATACACTGTATGCGCCGGGTCCGACACCACCGGCACGCCCCATTTCACTTTGGTGCGCGTAACGGAAAGATCGCGCAAGCCGCCCTTTACAAAATTGATAATTTCGTTGGCGCGGTATTTGGGGCTCAAAAAATCCGGGTGCTGTTCATAAAATTTCAGCAAAGCGTCCTGATATTTGGAGAGCTTGAAGAAATAGGTTTCCTCATGCACTTCAGTCAGCGGGCGTTTGTGCACGGGGCAGAGGCCGCCTTCCAGCATTTCGCTTTCATCATAATACTGCTCGCAGGAAAGGCAGTATTTGCCAGAGTAAGAGCCTTTATAAATATCGCCTTGTTTAAGCAATTTTTCAAATACGGCCTGCACCACATGTTCGTGTTTGGCATCGGTGGTGCGGATAAAATCGTCGTAAGAAATATTCAGCTCTTTCCACATTTGCCGGTACTGGGCAGACACATTGTCCGTCCATTCCTTGGGGCTGACGCCCTGGGAGGCGGCAGACTTTTCAATGTTGGCGCCATGCTCGTCCGTCCCGGTCAAAAAATGCACATCTACACCCTGCTGGCGTTTATAGCGGGCCAGAATATCCAGCGCAATGGTCGTGTAAGCGTGCCCGATATGCGGCACCGAGTTCACATAATAAATAGGGGTGGTAATAAAGAATTTCTTGCTCATATTTTCTCCGTTAAATTTGCACATGCAGTTTATCCAGCCCCATCAGGGCCGTTTCCACCGTAAGCGCGGGGGATACATTGCGCACGACGGCTGTTTTATAGTTTTCCAATTTTTTCAGCGCCTGCTGGTACTGGCGGCGGTCTTTTTCATTTTCCGCCTGCGTCCAAGCGCGGTGTAGCGCCAGCATAACTACGTCCAGCACCGCCTGGGCACTTTGACGTGCAGCAGCCATAGTGCGCGGCAAAGCCGCCGCCGCGGCCGCAGGCCACGCGGGCCCCTGCGGAGCCGACTGCAAAATTTCCAACGCCTCCGCCGCGCGCAAAGCCCGCGTCAAAGAGCCCTGCGCATAACGTGCCGCCAAAGCCGGCTCTGCCACCTCCGGGTTTACCTGAGGCAGCAGCTGCTCTATCGTCTGCACCGGAAGCGGGGCAAACTGCAGGGGCTGGCAGCGCGATAAAATAGTTTTAAGCATAGCCGCTTTTTTATCCGTCAGCAAAATCCATACTGTTTTTTGCGGCGGCTCTTCTATAAATTTAAGCAAAGCGTTGGCGGCTTCGGCCTGCATGCTTTGGGCTTCATCTACAATAAACACTTTCCAGCCGTTGACGGCGCTTTTCTGCTGGCTTTTGGCGGTAATATCGCGAATGGTATCTACTTTGATGCGCTGCTGTTTAGCCAGCTCTTTTTCCAGTTCTTCTTCGTAGCCTTTGTCGCCGGGGTCTTTTTTGAGTTCCAAGCGGGCCTGGTATAAAAAATCCGCCACCACCACATCGGGATAGGTGCCGTTTTCTATAGCGGTGCAATGAGCGCACAGGCCGCAGGCGTCCCCGTTTTGGCGGGCTTGCGGGTCCAGGCAATTAAGTGCTTTGGCAAACTCCAGCGCGGTTTTCTTCTTCCCTACGCCCGACGGCCCACAAAAAAGCAGTGCCTGCGGCACATGGCCCAGCACGCTTTTCTGTAAATACTCCGTCGCAGCGGTTTGGTCTAAGACTTCAGCAAAGGACATAAATCCGTAATATGGTGCTCTTTAAGCAGCTCTATCACGCGCCCGCGGATAGCGTCCACATCCGCATCAGCGTCTATCAGATAGGCGTTTTGGGTGCGTTCCACCAGGTTTTTGTAGCCTTGGCGCATGTTTTGTCTAAATTCGCGGTCTTCGCGCTCTAAGCGGTCCGAAAATAAGTATTCCCCGCGGGAAGAGAAATATTTGTCCGACATCAAAAATACCAGCGTCAAATCCGGCTTCAGCCCGCTGGTGGCTATTTGGTTGACCGTTTCAATCATTTTCAAATCCAGCCCGCGCGCATAACCTTGATACGCACAAGTGGACATAGTATAGCGTTCACAAATGACTACTTTGCCTTCCTGCAAAGCGGGAATAATTTTTTCCTGCGTATGCTGGGCGCGGCTGGCTTCATACAAAAGAAGCTCCGCTACCGGGCGTACGTCTAGCCCCGGCTCCAGCACGATTTGGCGTATTTTTTCTGCGGTGGGCGTACCGCCCGGCTCACGCGTGAGCACCGCGTCACAGCCATGTTCCAGCAGATAATTATAAAGCAGTTTGGCCTGGGTGGACTTGCCGCAGCGGTCCGGCCCTTCCAACACGATAAATTTTCCTTTCATATTAAGAAATTCCTTCCTGGGAAGTGACTATGCGGATTTCCCCTGCCTCCGGCCGCGTCCATTGGGAGGCGCGGATATCAGCCAAAATGGCGGGCATTTTGCCCTGAGCGGTTACAATTAGGTCAGCCAATTCGCGGTAGGCGCCGGCTCCACCAGGCCGCTGGGTAATATAATGAGCAGACTTTTTGACTTCTTCCATCGCATTGGGCACAGTTACCGCCAGGCCCACTTTTTCCAAAAGCGGCAAATCCGTCAGGTCATCTCCGATAAAGGCCACTTCCTCTGCGGTCACGTTTTCCCGCTTCATAATATCCTGCAGGGGGCCCA
>CALVFA010000006.1 GCA_944326725.1 uncultured Elusimicrobiales bacterium
CCAAGGGGACACACCATAGCACTAAAGCCCGCCCATAATATATCTGCCTTTTTACCTTGTTTTACGATACGACCTCTCATTTACATTCAAATAAGCGCCAGGCGCACCTCTGAGAGACTACGCAATAAACGCCAACATTTTATGGGATTATTTAGAACCGAAGCAAAAGGCTCTAATATATAGGCAACCTGCTGCCTTTGGCTCAACATACGGCCGTCAACGCCGCGATGCTGAAGCTTGCGCTTTTTAAGCAACAAACAGCCCTCTATCAAATCCATGCATTGCAAAAAGGAAATAAGAAAGGAGAGATCTTTTCTCAAAATACTTGATATATAAAAACCTATATCATAAACAAAAAGGATTAAAAGAGAACGGAAACCCCAGCCGACAATTCATGACGGACATGGGACGAAGCTTGCAGCAGCAAATTATGCCACTCAGACGGCTCATAACTGGCGCGGTACTCTGCGTGTAAAGCAAAACGTCTCCCGAGTGAAGTTTGTACTCCAAGCCCCGCACCCCAAACGGCACTGCGCTGGTTAAAATTTCCCACAATAGACTGAACAAACTTTACCCGGTTAAACACCATTCCCCCACTCAGCAGAACATACAGCTGCGGACGGGCGTCTGGCGTAATCACCCATTTTAATACGCCGCCAAAAGCATACTTTTCCAAATTATTTAAATAGGTATCTTGATAATCAAGCGCATGCAGCCATTGTCCTTCCACCCCTACAGACACAGAAGGAAAAATTTCTTTTAGTAGGCGCACACGCGCGCCGGGCATACTCTCAGACACCGTCCAGCCGCTTCCGTCTTGTAAAAGTCCGGCCGACCAAACACCGGACAAAGAAAGCTCCCACCCATGCAAAGGCTGCGGTTCTTTTGGTTCGGTATAGGCAGAAACATCCGCCACAGGACGGTACACCCGGTAGATTTGGCCTTGCAGTCCTATCGGAAATAACAAAAATAAAAGAGCCGCCACGCGTGCGGTCTTTTGGCTAAAGCACGGCAATTTTTTCTCTCATACGTAAATTCCCCGTGCTTATTTTATAAAAACAGTTAGCCTAGTTTATATAATTCATTTTATCTTGATATTTTAATTATTTTTATGTATTTTTTCGTCAAAAACTTGGCTCTTTTATCCCCTTTTTTTAAACTCCACAGACTTACGCCCGAGGTGACTTCCGCGTAAAAATATCTGCTTTCCACCACCCAACTCCCTACAAGAGCACACAAGCCCGCGCATGACAGACAGGTGGAGCAGGTGTCCTTCCTGCGGGGTTTTCAGCACAATGCAGAGACACAGCCTGCGTATGACGGGTGGAGCAGGTGTCCTTCCAGTGGGGTTTTCAGCACAATGCTGAGCACAAGCCCGCGTATGACGGGTGGAGCAGATTGTCGCAGAGTTTACACATCCGGGGGTATTGTAAGAGGTAATTATAAAAAAGGCAAGGCAAATAACTTCCTTAATACTCTCTTTGGTAATCCTTCGTCAAAACGACTGCAAACAAAATATGCTGTCCTTCTTTGGGCTGAGAGCCGGTAGAGCCTTGTCTGCAAAATTCTATACCTATATATAATAAGGGCGGCCCGCAGGCCGCCCTTCTCCCCCACAACAGTGCTTGGATGAAGACGTTAGAAGCGGGTGCCAAAGCGCAAGAAGGCGCTGTGGAACTGCAAATAATTGCCTTTTCCGTAATAGCGGTTCAAATCTTCTGCCTTGACGAAAGCCACCGTATAGCGGTATTCCAAAGCCAGGAAAAGATCTTGGTTAAAGTTATATTGCAGCCCTAACCCGGCAAACAGGTCCAGCCCCCATTTATCAGCGCTCTGGGCCGTATGTCCGTTGCCTCTGTCTCCAGAAGCTTTCATGCGGGCTTGCGCCGCGCCTACGCCCATGGGGATATAAAATCTCCAGCTGTCCCAGGCGTTAATAGTATATTTTCCGGCCAGCGCAATGCTGTGCAGGCGCAAGCGGTCATATTTGTATTCATCCGTGCTGCGGCCGTCGGGCGCCAGCATCATGTAATCTGCGCCCAGGGCAAAATGGTCGCTCATATCCCACAGTACCTGCCCCGTAGCAGCCAACCCCATATCCGCCATACGCATACCTTGCGTATCTTTATTAAAGCTGTACGCACCGCCAATCCCCAGCGATACTTCCGCTCGTTTTTCATTGGCTAAAGCCATTTTGCTGGGCGTATAATCAGAATACTCCATTTGACTGATAACCTGCGTACCCCCTTGCGGCGTGGTTTGGGTTTCTTCTATCATGCCGTACTGCGTGGTGCCCTTTTTATTGGTAGTACTGACGTCATAGACCGTAGTGGTATTTTCCTGCACCACGCGCATTTGCGGCTTAGGCGCGGTGGTTTTGGTGGCAGTCTGCGCAAAAGCGCCGCCTGCCAGCAATAAAGCCAGCAAAGCGCTTACTGTTTTTTTCATATTCTCCCCCTATGAAGGTATATTTACTACGCTCTTATAGTAAAAAAAGCGCTGCCGCCGGTCAACGCCAAAAACAGATTAGAAGGCCCCGGCAGAGATTTGACAGCGCGCTCCTATAATGTTAAGATAAATTATCCCGCTAAAAGCGACTTGTCCAACAAGTCGCTTTTTACTTAATAGGCAGGTAAAACATGAAAGACCCTAAAACCATAGAACAAACCGTAGCCGCCGCGCTGGAAGGCCAAGGCGTGGAACTGGTGGACTTGGTGATACAAAACCAGGGACGCAAGAAACTTTTACAGTTTTTCGTAGATAAAGAAGGAGGCGTCACATTAGACGACTGCTCTTCTCTGACCAACCAAATAGACGCTATCTTGGAAATGGAAAACCTCATTGACGGAGCGTATATTTTGGAGGTGTCCTCCCCCGGCGTAAAACGCGTGCTCAAAAAACCGCAGCACTATAAAAAGTTTATCAATGAGCGCGTGCGCGTCGTGCTGAAAACCCCGCTGGAAGGCCGCGGCTTTTTCACCGGCACGATAGCTTCTGCCGCTGACGATGAATTTGTATTGGACGACGGCACCAACCAATACCACTTTAAATACGACAATATTAAGAAAGCCAACCTGGACCCTGTCCTGGAATTTTAATACCACGCGTCCGTTTTAAACGGCGTATATATAAGGAGAGAAACAAAATGGAAGGAACCGCTAAAGATTTAATCATGGCCCTGGAAGGGTTAGAGAGAGAAAAAAATATCAAAAGAGATGATATTTTAAAAACCATTGAAGACGCGCTGGTGTCCGCCCTGCGCAAAAACCTGGGCAAAACCGCCCAAATCAGCGCCAAAATTGACGTAGAAACCGGCAGCATTCAGGCGTTTCAAACGCTAAATGTGGTGGAAGTTGTTACCAACCCGGAAATGGAAATTGATGTAGAAGCCGCCAAAGCCTACCTCAAAAACCCCAAAGCCGGTGACGTGGTAACGCTGACCCAAGACGTGGAAGACTTCTCCCGCATCGCGGCCCAAATTGCCAAGCAGGTGCTCATTCAGAAAGTGCGCGGCATTGAACGCGAAAACTTTTACAAAGAGTTTAAACCCCGCGAAGGCGAAGTAATTACCGGCTCGGTGCGCCGCTTTTCCGACCGGGATTTAATTGTGGACTTGGGCAAAGTGGAAGCGATTTTGCCGTACTGTGAACAGATTAAAAAAGAACGCTATTCCAACGGCTCTCGCGTCAAAGCCATCATCGCCAAAGTGCTCAGCCAGGCCGATTTAGCCAATATCGGCGACGACCCGGTGCTCTCCCGCTACAAATCCGCCGCGTTTAAAATGGATAAAGGCCAGCGCGGACCCTATGTAATTTTGTCACGCGCCAACGGCAAATTTTTAGAAGAGCTCTTTAAAGTGGAAGTGCCCGAAATCAGCGAAGGCATTGTGGAAATCAAAGCCGTCCAGCGCGACCCGGGCTTCCGCGCCAAAGTGCTGGTCAGCAGCATTGACCACAAAATTGACCCCATTGGCACCTGCGTGGGTATGCGCGGTATCCGCATTCGCGCGGTCATGAATGAGCTGTCCGGCGAACGCATTGATTTAATTAATTACTCCGATGATATTACCACCGTACTGGCCAACTCTATCGCCCCGGCCAAAGCCAGCTTTGTCAAAATAGTCAGCATGAGCGAAAAGAAAGCGTTGATTATCGTGCCCGACGACCAGCTGCCCATCGCCATCGGCAAAGATTGGCAGAACATTAAACTGGCCTCCCGCTTAACCGGCTGGGAATTGGAAGTAAAGAGCGAAAGCCAGAAAAATAAAGAAGCCGAGGAAGCGGCCGCCGCCACCCAGGGCACCTTGGAAGGGGTGGAAGGTATTGGCCCCAAAACGGCAGAAATCTTGCAGAAAGCCGGCTATACTTCTGTGGAACAAATTGCTTCCGTAGAGCCGGAGCATTTGGCAGGTTTGCAGGGTATTGGGGAAAAAACGGCGGCTAAAATTATTGAAAGCGCCAAAAACCATTTAGAACAGCAGGCCGAACAGCCCGCCGCGCAGGAGGAAGCCCATGACGACCAGGAAAACCAATAAGGAAGGCGAGACCTCCGAAACCAAAAAGAAAACTTCGGCTAAAAAACCGGCGGCTAAAAAAACAACCGCCAAGAAAACGGAAACCGAGGCTAAAAAATCCGCGGCTAAAAAACCGGCAACAAAAAGAACAACAACCAAAAAAGGGGCTAAACCGGCGGCGGAAGATACAAAGGAAACAACTTCGCAAACATCTGTTGCACCGGTGCACCATGAACAACCCAAGCCGGCCCCGGCTCAGCAGCCTAAGCCGCAGCCCGCACCTGTGCACTACGAGCAGCCCAAACCGGCCCCGGCCCAGCAGCCTAAGCCGCAGCCCGCGCCCGTGCACCAAGAACAGCCCAAACCGGCCCCGGCTCAACAGCCTAAGCCGCAGCCCGCACCTGTGCATCAGGAACAACCCAAACCGGCCCCGGCTCAACAGCCCAAGCCGCAATCCAATCCGGCCCAGCCGCAACAAACGGCTGCACAGGGCAAAACCGTCCGCCTAATCGGCACCGAAACGGTCAAAGATTTGGCGGAAAAGATGAATTTCAAAATTAATGACTTCATCAAAAAGTTGATGA
>CALVFA010000007.1 GCA_944326725.1 uncultured Elusimicrobiales bacterium
ATTCCGGGGGGCGTGTCTTATAGCGGGGTAACGCCGGACCGGGTGTACTGCGTGGAGCGTGATGCGGCCCCTTTCCCTGGAGAGAGCGGTGACTTCTGTAAAAAAGTATTGGGAGCCAGAAAAGTAGACTCCATTTGGCGGTGGAGTTTTTATCAGCTTCCTTAAATAAGACCGCGCTTATAAAAGCGCGGTTATTTTTTGCAAGAATTCCGCGTCGGTTTGGTCAAAGCGGTTTAATACCGGTGCGTCTATGTCCAGCACGGCCCACACCCGTCCGTTTTCCGTCAGCGGAATGACGATTTCGCTTTTAGAGTCTGGGTCGCAGGCAATGTGCCCGGCAAAGGCGTGTACGTCCGGCACTATCAAGGTGCGTCCTTCCCGCACGGCGGTGCCGCATACCCCACGCCCGACAGGTATTTCCGTGCAGGCCGGCTTGCCCTGAAAGGGCCCCAAGCGCAGCATTTCCCCTTCCAGAAAATAGAATCCGGCCCAATTGATTTCGGGCAGCCCCCGGTAAAGAAGCGCTGCCAAGTTGGCCGTGTTGGAAATACGCCCAAACTGCGGCAGCAGCAGCGTGCCCGCCTGCTGCAATAAAACAGTATAAAGTCGGGTTTTGTTCATACCCGTATTGTAACAAATTGTCCTTTCGGGTTATTGCGCAGATCCCAAAAAAAGACATATACTTTAATAGAGTATTCGTGATACGAAGGAGGCCTCATGCCTAGAATAGAAGTAGACGCCAACCGCTGCAAAGCGTGCTACCTGTGCGTCAACGCCTGCCCGAAGAAGTGCCTGGGCAAGTCCCAAACCATCAGCAAAAAAGGATATTTCCCCGCCGAAATGCTCCACCCGGAGAATTGTATCGGCTGTACGATGTGCTATATGGTGTGCCCGGACGTGGCTATCACCGTGATTAAATAATTTTAGAGGAATTCCATGGCAGAAAAAACATTACGCAAAGGAAATGAAGCCTTAGCCGAAGGCGCTATCCGCGCCGGCTGCCGCTTCTTTGCCGGCTATCCCATTACTCCGCAGAACGAAGTGCCCGAATATATGGCGGCCCATATGGCCGATGCAGGCGGCGCTTTTGTGCAGGCGGAGAGTGAAGTGTCGGCTATCAATATGGTGTATGGTTCTGCGTCCACCGGCACGCGGGCGATGACGTCGTCTTCTTCTCCAGGCGTGAGCCTTAAGCAAGAAGGCATTTCTTATTTAGCCAGCGCCGATTTGCCGTGCCTGATTGTCAATATGATGCGCGGCGGCCCGGGGCTGGGCAATATTGCCGGGGCGCAGGGGGATTATTTCCAGGCCACCCGAGGCGGCGGAAACGGAGATTATCACATTTTTGTGTTTGCTCCCAACTCTGTGGAAGAATTGGGCAATTTCCCCAAGATGGCCTATGAACTCTCCGAAAAATACCGCATTCCGGCCATGATTTTGGCGGACGGTATTTTGGGGCAGATGATGGAGAGCATGTCTTTTAATTTTGACCCCATTGACCCCAAAACGCTGGGCAAATTTGACTGGGCGTTGGATATCCATAAAAACGGCGCCCCCAAAAACAATGTGTTCTCTTACAAAGGGGACAATTTGTCCGCCGATGTATGGTCCCGCGCCAAACGCTACGGGCAAGTGGAGCGCGAAGAAGTGCGCTTTGAAGAGCGCAACACCGAAGAATGCGACGTGCTGTTGGTGGCTTACGGACTTTCTTCCCGCGCGTGCTTGGAAGCGTTGACCAAAGCGCAGGAAAAGGGCCTCAAAGTGGGTCTGCTGCGTCCGATTACCTTGTGGCCTTTCCCGTCTAAACGCATTAACGAACTGGCGGGCAAAGTAAAAGCGGTGCTCACCGTAGAGCAGAGCCTGGGCCAGCTGGTGCAGGACGTGCGCCTGGCGGTCAATGGCAAAGCGCCTGTGTATCTCAATGCTTACCCCGCCGGAGATACACCGAGCGGAGAGAGCATTTTAACCGCCGCCGCCTCTGCCTTAAAAGGAGAAGGCGAAGGGCTGTTTGATTTGCAAAAATACAGTGAAGGTTTTGATTATAAAGGGGGTAGAAAATAATGACTATTATTGCACAAAAACCCCACAGTTTAACCGATGTGCCCATGCACTATTGCCCGGGCTGCGGCCACGGCATTGTGCACCGCTTAATGGGCGAAGCTATTGACGAGCTCAACATCGGCGATAAAGTGATAGGCGTGGCCCCGGTGGGCTGTGCGGTGTTTGCAGACAGCTATTTTGCCTGCGATATGATACAGGGCGCCCACGGGCGCGGCCCGGCTATTGCCACCGGTATTAAGCGCTCCAAGCCCGAAGCCATTGTGTTCTCTTACCAAGGGGACGGCGATTTGGCTTCTATCGGTATGGCGGAAATCGTGCACGCCGCTGCCCGCAGCGAACACATCACAGTTATTTTTATTAACAACGCCATTTACGGTATGACCGGCGGACAAATGGCCCCGACTACGTTGGTGGGCCAAGTGGCCACCACCGCCCCCAAAGGGCGCGACCCGCTTTTGCAGGGCTGGCCGATTAACATTTGCGAAATGTTAAGCGCACTCAAAGGCGCCAAGTATTTAGAGCGTGTGGCGGTGGACAGCCCGCAGCACGTGATGGCTGCCAAAAAAGCAATTAAAAAAGCGTTTGAAAACCAGGTTAAAGGCATAGGGTTTTCTTTGGTGGAAGTGCTCAGCCAGTGCCCGACCAACTGGGGCGTGGACCCGCTTAAATCGCTGGAGTTTGTACGCACCAAAATGATGACCCAGTATCCGCTGGGTGTGTTTAAAGACGAGGGGGCCGAATAATGTACCAGGGAATCAGAATAGCCGGTTTCGGCGGGCAGGGCGTGGTCTCTGCCGGTATTTTGCTGGCACAGGCCGGCGTGGAAGAAAAAAAGAACGCCAGCTGGCTGCCTTCTTACGGGCCGGAAATGCGCGGCGGCACGGCCAACTGCTCCGTCGTCGTCAGCGACGGCGAAGTGTTTACCCCTATCGTGTCTGTGCCGGATACGGTGATTATTATGAACGAGCCGTCCCTGCCTAAATTTGAGCCGCTGCTCAAAAAGGGCGGGCTGATGATTATCAACAGTTCACTCATTAACTCCCGCCCCACCCGCACCGACATTACGGCGGTTTGCGTGCCTTGCAATGAGATTGCCGAGCAGGTAGGCTCTGCCCGCGTAGCCAACTTGGTGGCGCTGGGTGCGTTTTGCAAGCTGACCGGCGCGGTGGAAGTGGAAGGCATCGTACACGCGATGAAAAAAGTGTTTAAACGCGCCAAACCCGAAATGCTGGAAATCAACAAAAAAGCCCTGCAGGCCGGGTTTGATTACGTCAAATAATTTTGACAGAGAGCCGTTATAAAAGCCGCCTTTTTGGGGCGGCTTTTTGCGTTTACAAGGGATAAGTATTACATATACGCGGGGAAAGATGCTATAACCTTGCATATGGGAAAATCCGTTCCACAAAGCTTTTTATCTTTTTGAGAGAGCAGTACGAGTACCTCGGATAAAAAGTTTTCAGCGGAGACGCCGGGCGCGGATGCATGGCGTGTTTTTTAGTTTTCTGCTTTATCTTGTGCGTAATAGCGTATCAAGCGCCCCTCAGAGCGGGCATGCTTAGCAGATAAATGCAGAAATACACAGGCCGGCAGCAGTATCGCCACGCAGGCTAGTACCGCCATTTTCAGTCCGAACACATCAGATAAATGCCCAATGATAGCCGGGGAAATAGCATCACCCAGCGCGTGTATTAAGAAGATATTTACGGCAAAAGCCATAGAGCGTATCTTGCGGCTGCTCAGCGCCACCAGCGTAGCGCTGATAGGGCCCAGGGGCACAAAGATAAACACCATGGCTATAAAAAATGTAATTAAAGAGAAGGGCATGCGGTGGCTGACTACGCCCGCTCCGGCAAACGGTATCATTAAGATAAAGCTGGCGGCTATGACGATAAAGTAAGCATAGTCTGTTTTTTGAAGCAGCCGGTCTGCCACTTTGCCCCCAATAAAAGTGCCCAGCGCTCCGGCGGCAATGACCATGCTGCCAAACACCAGCCCCGCCTGGGCCACATCCATCTCAAAAAAGCGGTGGAAATAAGTGGGCATCCAGGCCGAAAGGCCCCCCAGCGTGAATGTTTGCATGGCGTGGGCCAGACACAGGAAAAGAAAAGATTTGTTTTTTAAGAGCGAGAGATATTGCCCCAGCCCCGGTTTTTTGCGGTTGTCTAGCAGGCGGTGCTCCCGGTCTTTGATAGTAAAAAAAGCCAACAGCGCAAGCAACAGCCCCGGCGCGCCTACCAACATGAAGGCCGTTCTCCAACCCCAGCTGGCTCCTATTACGCCGCCAAAAAGATAGCCCAGCGCCGCCCCTGCCGGTAAAGCAAGCCCAAAGTAGGCCAAAATGGTGGCGCGTTTATTTTTAGGATATTGCTCCGCCAAAAAAGGCTGTGCTATGGTGGTAAAACCGCCTTCTCCTATTCCTATAATGGAGCGGGCGGTAAGTAAAGAGGCGTAGTTCTTGGCTAGCCCGCTTAAAAAGGTGGCCACGCTCCACAAGAAAGCACTGGCGGCTATCCAGTATTGGCGCGGGTGCCGGTCTGCAAAAAAACCCACCACCGGCGCATAGCACATATAGACAATCATAAATACCGAGGCCAGCGTGCCCAGTTGAAAATCGGTAATATGCAGGTCGGTTTGTATTAGTGGGAAGACGGAAAAAAGCACTTGCCTGTCTATATAGTTAAACAGGTTTAAAGAAAATAAAATCCAAAATAAACGCTTGGGGTTCATCTTTATTTATTCTATAAAATAACAAGGCAGAGAGCAGCCGGGAACGCAAATTTATATAATAGAGCGAAAGGGAGGCTTTATGAAAAAAGGATTCACATTAATTGAACTATTGATTGTAATGGTGATTGTAACTATTCTGGTTACTGTGGCAGTGCCTATGTATAAGACCTCTATGGAGAAAGGCCGGGCGTTGGAAGCGATATCCAATGCTGCCGACATAAGCGACACTATGAATGTTTTTTATATTCGCAATGGCAATAAGTATTATATTGATTCACCGGAAGAGTTGTTGGATTTCGTTTTGGGCAGCACTGCAGACGGCGGGGTAGCTGGTATCACAGCCAATAAATATTTTGCGGTTCCAGATATTGCTGTTAATTCTGCCCAGAAAGCCCAAGTAATATTGACGCGTTCCACCGGTTCATACAGCATTACGTTTGTCAATGAAAACGGACGCACAACCAGCCGCTCCTGTTCCGGCAACGCGAAATATTGCAAAGCAATCGGTTTATAGAAAGAACAAACTTTGTTAAAACCCCGGTTTCCCGGGGTTTTTTGTATATATTTAGAGCTCCCGCCAGGGTGGGAAATATTGGTTTGGACACCCGTTTGCGGCGGATTATTTCAGATAAGTGCTTCGGTTTTGACGCAACGCTTCAAAAAGTGTAATAGCTGCCGAAGAAGATAAATTTAAAGAACGCACCGGCCCGGTCATGGGAATGGTAAAAAGGCGGTCTTTATAGATTTCATAAAATTCTTTGGGCAGACCGCAGGATTCAGCCCCAAAACAGAGAAAACTGCCGTCTTTAAACTCAGCGTCCCAATAATTTTTTTGCCCTTTGGTGGACAGGAAAAACAGCTGCTCTCTTTGGGGTTTATTGGCGTCTAAAAATTCTTCCCAGGTTTCGTATCGGCGGTAATCTAGATTAGGCCAGTAGTCCAGGCCGGAGCGGCGTATTTCTTTGGAAGCAATTTTAAAGCCCAGCTTGCCCACTAGGTGCAGGCGCGTGCCGGTAGCTACGCAGCTGCGGCCGATATTGCCGGTGTTAAAAGGGATTTCCGGATTAATTAATACGATGTGCAACATAGTTAAATAAAAGGAAAGCCGGTTTGAACCGGCTTTCCTTTGGTATATAGTTAGCCTTATTCTTCCCAGCGCAGATACAGCGGGGTCAGAATATTGGGCACTTTGTCACAGGCAGGCAAAATGCGCAGGGCATAGTCTTGACGGCCGCTGTTATAAGGAGCGATTTGCACTTCATAGATGTAAGCGTCTCCCTCCTGACCGGTGCAAATCATATCCACGGCATCTTCTTTTTCAATATCGCCCAAAGCACCGCGCTGGCCCAGGTAGAGCTCAACCTGGATATCCTGCGGGGTTAACCCACCCAAAGAAACGCGTGCTTTGAAGCTGATTTTGTCACCCATTAAAATAGCTTTATCAATAGCCGGTGTGGCGTCTGTTACGCTGACGCGGTACCAGTTGTCCGCTATTTTCTTGCGCCAAGCGGCTACCTGGGCGGCATTGTCATCTTGGGCTAAAAGCTGACCGAAATTATGCGCTCCGATGTAGAACTTTTCATAATATTCTTTGACCATGCGGTTGGTGTTAAACACCGGGGCAATTTCATGAATGGATTTTTTCATCAAAGCCAGCCAGGTGGGGGAGAAGCCTTTGTCGTTTTTAGCATAATAGGCCGGGGCGATTTCCTGCTCCAGCAGATTGTACAAAGATTCCGCTTCCACAGCGTCGCGCTCAGCGTCAGAAGAATATTTCTCCGCCCCGCCGATAGACCAGCCAAAATCGCACGGTCCCACTTCGTCCCACCAGCCGTCTAAAATAGAGAGCATCAACGCCCCGTTGACGGCGGCTTTCATGCCAGACGTGCCGCTGGCTTCCATCGGGCGGATGGGGTTGTTGAGCCATACGTCTACCCCTTGCACCATATAGCGGGCCACGTTCATGTTGTAATCTTCCATGAACACGATTTTGTTTTTAAAGCGCGGGTCGTTTTGGGTCAAATTATAAATCGTCTTAATAAACTCTTTGCCTGCGGTATCAGCCGGGTGTGCTTTTCCGGCAAATACAAACTGTACCGGGCGCAAGGGATTGTTGACGATTTTGTCCAAGCGGTCCAAATCTTTAAACAGCAGTGTGGCGCGTTTGTACGTGGCAAAGCGGCGCGCAAAACCAATGGTCAGCACGTCCTGTTTGAGCACCTTGCTGGATTTGTTGACTGTCATGACGTCAAAGCCTTGGCGTTTGAGCTGACGTTTGAGGCGGGCGCGGGCCATATTGATGAGTTTCAGCTTGCGCTGGCCGTGTACGGACCAAAGCTCCTCGTCCGGGATATCATTAATTTTGTCCCACATGCCAGAGGCGGAGGCGTCCACTTCGTCCAACGGGCTGCCGCCCAGTAAATAGCGGCGGTACAAATCATTGATTTCGTGCGATACCCAAGAAGAGCTGTGTATGCCGTTGGTAATGCTGCCTATGGGCACTTCGTCTATGGGCAGACCGGGCCAAAGGTTGTGCCACATTTCGCGGCTGACTTTGCCGTGCAGCTTGGCTACCCCGTTGGCATAGGCCGTCAGGCGCAGGGCCAGCACCGTCATGCAGAACGTGCTGGAGTCTGCTTTCTCCTTGCCCAGGGCCAAAAATTCGTCCCAAGAAATCCCCATTTGCCGCGCGTAATATTCCATATATTTACGCACCAACATGGGGTCAAAATGTTCGTTTCCGGCGATAACCGGGGTATGCGTGGTAAATACGGAAGAGGCCCACACAATTTCACGCGCTTGGGCAAAATCCACATGCCGCTGCTGCATGATATCAATAATGCGCTGGATAAGTAAGAACGCGCTGTGCCCTTCGTTGATGTGATAAACAGTAGGGGTCAGCCCCATGGCGTTTAATGCTTTTACACCGCCGATACCCAGCACAATTTCCTGGCGGATGCGGTTTTCGCGGTCGCCGCCGTAAAGTTTTTCGGTAATTAAGCGCTGGGCCGGGGTGTTCTCCTGCAAGTTGGTGTCCAGCAGATACAAATAGGTGCGGCCTATTTCCACACGCCACACGCAAGCTTTGACGGTTTCGTCGGCGCCCAGGGGCACTTCCACCACAATTTCTTTGCCGTCTTTGTCACAGACGTGTTCTACGGCCATATGGGCCCAGTCATTGTCCGGGTATTCTTCGTTTTGCCAGCCCTCGCGGTTGAGCACCTGCTGTACATAGCCTTTTTTATAAAAAAGCCCCAGGCCGATAATGGGCATGCCCAAGTCGCTGGCGGATTTCATATGGTCCCCTGCCAGCATGCCTAAGCCGCCGGAATAAATGGGCAGACCTTCGCCGATGCCATACTCCATGGAGAAATAGGCAGTCAGCATGTCGCCTTGTTCTTTTTTATGTTCTTTGTACCAGGTGTGCGGGTTGTTTTTGTAATTGTAATAAGCGGTTTTAACTTGGTTGACTTGCTCCACAAAAGCGGCGTCTTTGCTCAGCTCTTCCAAGCGTTTCTGCGGCACGCAGCCCAGCATCCATTTGGGGTTGCGGCGGGAAGCGGTCCACAGTTTGGGGTCAATCTGCACAAAAAGCAGAATAGCCGGCCAGTTCCAAGTAAACCACATGTCGCTGGCGAGTTCTTCTAAAAATTTAATATTGTCGGGCAGATTAGGCTGCACGGTAAACGAATGAATTTTCATGGACGTTCCTCTCCTCAAAGATTATTCATTATATAAAAATTATAGCTTGGCGGAAGCTTTATAATGCCGCATGCAGCACAATAAAATAACCTACCATTAATACAGCCCCCAACGGGACGGCAATTTTGGCCCATTCTTTGCTGTTGATTTTGAGTTTGGAGGCGCAAATAATATTGGGAATGTTGCCCGGGATTAACATGCCGCCGGAAATAATTAAGCTCATCAGCAAGAAAGTCAAATTGCGGGTAGAAATGTCCGGGGTGATTTCAATCGCAGCCAAAGTGGCATTGTCCAAAATGGCGGAGAGAACGTTGATAAAATAAAGAGAGTTTTCAGATAAATGGGAAATGGTCATCACGGCCAGCGGTTTGAGACCGTCGCCCAATAATACCAGCGCCATAACAAATAAGTACACTTTGGCTGCACGGACGGCAATGCTTTTTACGGTGTGTTCGGCGCCGTCTTGCTGCAGCATTTGGGCTTGCTGGGGGGCATTTTCTTGCTGAATGCGCATAGCCAATAATGCCAACAAAATATTACCGCCCAAGACAAACCAGCCTAAATGTTCCACCAGGAACCAAAAATCTGCATAATGAGGGGCCCCTTTAAGTTTGGAAAGCACAATAGTGCCCAAGGGCTCCCCAATGGATGTTAGCACAGCCCCCATGCCAATGGCAAAACAGCTATATACCACCAGCTGTACGCGGCCTTTGCGGCTAATGGGAAGCAGAGGTACGATTTCCGCCAAAATCAGCGCGGCAATAATAGCGGTAATGACGCTGGAAGTCATTCCCAGCACTAAAACGATAAACGCCAAAGTGGCGCGCAGTCCGATGAGGGATACTGTTTTTGTGGTTGCCTTTTGTACGGCTCGGTGAAAACGTTTAAATAAAAGGCCGGCTACCAAAACGGCTAAAGTGATTTTAATAGGGTCTTCCAAAGCGGTTTTAATTAAATCCCAACTCCACATGCCGGTTACGGAAACGGCGATTGCTCCACAAACGAAAAGAAAAGCTTCCAGATTTTCTTCCACTTTGTGCACGCTTAGCGGCAGCACCAAGACTAACAAAATAAGTAAACACAGCAGTACAATCTGAAACACAGACAAGTCCATACTATCCCTCCAAGATCAAAACACTTCTTTCTTCTATTGTATGAAATTTTAAAACAGGCCCGCCTGAAATTTAGGGTTACAGGGAGGGGGCTGCTTTTTCCCAGCAAAAACCCGGCGCAAGGGCCGGGCAAAAAATACGTCCCGTACGAGATTCGAACTCGTGATCTCCGCCTTGAGAGGGCGGCGTCCTGGACCACTAGACGAACGGGACTTAACTTTTATATTTTAGCAAATTATTTTTTGATAGCCTAGTTGTTGTATAATAAAACAAAGTACAGTATAAAAAGGAGAAAATATGAACAGAAAAGCTGCATTTACGCTTATTGAACTTTTGGTGGTGGTGCTTATCATCGGCATTTTGGCCGCCGTGGCGGTGCCGCAGTACCGCAAGGCCGTAACGCGAACCAAAAATGCGGAAGCCTTGCTGACCTTGCGCCAAATTGCCCAGGCTATTGAAATGTATGACTTGGCAAACGGTCCCTTGCCGGAAGAGTATTCCAACGATTTTTCTATTTTAGGCATGAAAGAACCAGCTTCTGATAACTGGAGTTACGACTTCTTTTGTTTAAACGGAACCCCGCTTTACTGCAGTATTTATGCCAACCAGAAAAAAGAGGTGGATGTGGGCAAGGCCAAATATATCTTGCAAAAACTGATTGTAGAAAGAAAAATGCTGCCCGGCACCTATGTATTGAAAAACACATTGGTCAGCATGGAAGAACAAGGAAAGGACGGCGTCGTCGTCAGTGTTAAAGTGGAGTCTGCCGATAAAGAAACCTGCAGTCGGGCCGGGGGAACTTTTACGCAAGACGGCTGCGTGATAGCGTAATCTTATTTTCTTATTTAAGCCCCGCTTTACGGCGGGGCTTTTGCTTGGGCTAAAATGCTAAAATATACCATATATACATTTATTACGGCATGAAGGAGTTTATTTTATGGAAATTGGCATTGTAGGCCTGCCCAATGTAGGCAAATCCACCCTTTTTAATGCACTTACCTGCGCCGGCGCGGAAGCAAGCAACTATCCCTTTTGCACCATTGAACCCAACGTGGGCATTGTGCCTATACCCGACAAACGCTTGGACAAATTGTTTGAAATGTTCAAACCGCCCAAGAAAACCGCCGCTTTTATTAAATTTGTAGACATTGCCGGCATTGTAAAGGGCGCCAGCCAGGGCGAAGGGCTGGGCAATAAATTTTTGGCCAATATCCGCGAGGTGGACGCCATTATTCACGTGGTGCGTTTGTTTGAAGATGACAATGTAACCCACGTTATGAACTCCGTAGACCCGCTGCGCGACATTGAAGTCATTAATACGGAGCTGATGTTGGCAGATTTGGAAACGGCAAATAAAATCTGCGACCGCCTGGGCAGCAACGCCAAAAGCGGCAAAAAAGAAGCCGTAGCCGCTTTTGAAAACATGAAGCAAATCAAGGCCGCGCTGGAAGAAGGCAAGCCGGTTTCTTCTTTGCATTTGGAGCCGGAAGTGCTCAAAGAATACCAATTTCTTACCGCCAAGCCCGTTTTGTACGTGGGCAATAATTCCGAGAAACGCAACACTGCCAACGCCGAAAAAGTGGCCCAATACGCCCGGGAAACGGGCGCGGGCTTTGTGGAGCTGTGCGTAAAGTTTGAGGCGGACATTGCCGAATTTCCCGAAGAAGAAAAAAAGGCGTTTTTGGCCGAAACCGGCAACGACTACACCGGCCTTGAAAAAGTAGTGCGCGAGGGTATGAAACTTTTAAACCTTTGTACCTATTTTACCGCCGGCAGCGAAGTGGAAGTACGCAGCTGGCTGATACCGGTGGGCTGCACCGCTCCGCAGGCGGCGGGCAAAATCCACAGCGATTTTGAAAAAGGCTTTATCCGCGCCGATGTATACACCTTTGACGACTTGGTCAAATACGGCGATGAAAAAGCCCTGCGTGAGCATGGTCTTATCCGCTCCGAAGGCAAAGACTATATTGTAAAGGACGGCGATGTTTGCCTGTTTAAAATCAATGCCTAATTTTTGCAAACATTTCAAACAATGCGGCGGCTGCGCCATGTTGGATTTGCCCTATGAACAGCAAGTGGCAACAAAGCAGGCGCGTCTGAAAGAAATTTTAAAAGATTTCTGGAGCGCGGATATCCCCGTAACCCAAACCGACGACCCGTTTTATTTCCGCAATAAAGTGGAGCTGGGGTTTTGCCGCCAGCCGGTGTGGAAAGAGCCGTTTGACAAAAAAGTAAAGCGCGACAAAACCTTGCCGCTGGAGTTTGAGCAAACGCTGGGTTTTAAGCTCAAAGGCCGCTGGGACCGCGCGGTGGATATAGAGGAGTGTGTCCTTTTTGACAAGCACCTTATCCCGCTTTTGCAGGCGGTGCGCGCGTGGGCCCAAGCGGAGAATTTGGAGTATTACGACCACCGCAAACATACCGGCGTGCTGCGCCACCTGATGCTGCGCGTGGGCAAAAATACGGGCCAGGCCATTGTGGTACTGTTTGTGACCGATGATGTGCTGGAAAAAACATTTGTGTCTGCTGTAGAAAGCGTGTGGCCGGAAGCCAATATTATGCTGGCGGTCAATACGTCTTTAGCCGATACCGCCGCACCGGAAAGCCTGCGCGTGCTCAAAGGCAAAGATTTTATAGAAGAAAAAATTATTTTAACTTCTCCGCAGGGTGTGAAAGAGCGGGAAGTGGTGTTTAAACTTTCCCCGCAGTCTTTCTTTCAAACCAATACTTTAACCGCACAAAAAATGTACAGCCGCGTGCGCGCTTTAGTCAAAGAAATTGCGCCTAAAGTAATTTATGACTTATACGGCGGCGCGGGCAGTTTTTCTCTCTCTTGTGCGGATTTGTGTGAGAAGAGCCTGTGTGTGGAGTCTGTGGCGCCGGCGGTGTATAACGGCATAGAAAACGCCAAACTAAACGGCGTAAGCAATGTGCAGTTTTTCTGCGCCAAGGTGGAAGATTTTGTCAAACAGCAGCCGATTAATAAAAAAGACGCGCTGATTATTTTGGACCCTCCCCGCTCCGGCATGCACCCCAAAGCCGCCAAAGCGGTGGCGGAGTCCGGCGTGGAGCGGATTTTGTATATTTCCTGCAACCCGGTTACCCTGGCGGCGGATTTGAAGATTTTAACCCAGCATTATGAGCTGACGGACGCGGAAGCGTTTGATTTCTTTCCGCATACTGACCATATAGAAACGCTGGTGCAGCTGAAGAAAAAATAAGGAGGAAGGTTATGGAAAAAGCTGGATTTTGGAGATTGGCAGCGGCCTATACAATTGATTTAATATTACTCACAATCGCCGGTTACATTTTGGGCGCGGTGGTAGGAATATTCATTGGCGGCGTTTTAGGTGTGCTGGGGGCGGACGTGTCTACGATAATCTATATATGTGCGTTGGCGGGCAGCATATTGGGTTTTATTTTAAATGTGGTGTATTTTGCCGCTTTGGAATCTACGGTCTGTGCGTCTTTAGGCAAGAAATGGCTGGGTATCAAGGTATATAAAGCATAGAAATATGAATTTGGAAGACGCTTTAAAATCATTAAACCCGCAGCAGCTGCAGGCCGTCAATTACGATGCGGGCCCCTGCCTAATTGTAGCCGGTGCCGGTACCGGCAAAACCAAAACGCTGACGACTAAAATCGCCAAGCTGATTGCAGACGGCTATTCCCCGTACCGCATTTTAGCGGTTACGTTTACCAACAAAGCCGCCCAGGAAATGCGCGAGCGCGTGGAAGCCTTGGTGCCGGGGCAAAGCCGCAACGTATGGATACATACTTTTCACTCTTTTGGCGTGCGTCTGCTGCGCCAAAACGCCGAAAAGCTGGGCCTGACGCGTGATTTTGCTATTTACGATGAAAGCGAACAGAAACGCCTGATTACCCTGCTTTTGGAGCAAATGGGTGTTAAAGACCCCAAAAAAGAAGTGAGCCAAATCGTCGGTTTGATTTCCCGCGCCAAAGACGACTGCGTCAGCCCTGAAACGCTGATGACTTCTGCCACCGCCAGCGGCTTAGATGGGCGTATTCGCGCTGCGGAAGTCTATAAACGCTACGAGCAGGAACTGCAAAAAGCCGGTGCGCTGGACTTTGGCGATTTGCTGGTCAAAACGCTGCAGCTGTTAAAAGAGCACGAAGACGTGCGGGACTATTACCAACAATTTTTCCAATATGTGCTGGTGGACGAATACCAGGACACCAACCACACCCAGTACCTTATTACCCGCCTGCTGGCGGAAAAAAGCCGCAAACTCAGCGTAGTGGGCGACCCGGACCAAAGTATTTATTCCTGGCGCGGGGCGAATATACGTAATATTTTGGAATTTGAAAAAGATTTTAAAGACGCCAAAATTATCACGCTGGAGCAGAACTACCGCTCCACCAAAGTGATTTTGGACGCGTCCAATAAACTCATCTCCAAAAATGCCCAGCGCAAAGAGAAAAACCTGTTTACCGAAAAACAATACGGCGATGATATTGAAGTGCACCAGTCCCCTACCGAAGGGCTGGAAGCCGTCTGGGTAGCGCAAAATATCAAGGCGCTGGTAGATGAAGCGGGGTATTCTTTAAATGATATCGCCGTGTTTTACCGCACCAATGCCCAGAGCCGTAACTTTGAAGAAACGTTCCGCCGCTACCAAATTCCTTACCGCTTGGTGGGTACCGTCAGCTTTTATAACCGCAAAGAAATTAAAGACATGCTTTGCTATGCGCGTTTGCTCATTAATCCCAACGATAATATGAGCCTGCTGCGTGTCATTAACACCCCCGCGCGCGGCCTGGGCAAAACGGCGCAGGAGCGGCTGCTGGCTTATGCGCAGACGCAAGGGCTGTCTGTGTATGGTGCGTTAAAAGCGGCCCAAAGCGTGCCGGATTTGACGCCTATGGCCCGGCGCGCCGCGCTGGAGTTTGTGCGGCTGGTGGAGGGGTGGCGTGCGGATATGTTTATCAATTCCGTAACGGAAGTGATGCATAAAATTTTAAAAACTTCCGGCTATGAGGCCGCCGTGCAAAAAGATTTGGACGAAGAAAAAGACCCCGAAGCCGAAAGCCGCCTGCAGAACTTAAACGAGTTAATCAACGCCGTCAAAGAGTATGAAGAGCGCTGCCAAAAAACAGAGAAAGAGGCTTCTTTGTCTGATTTTTTGCAAGAAGTGTCTTTGCTTACCGGTACGGACGAGAGCCAAAGCGCCGAGGGCGGCGCCGTTACGCTGATGACGGTGCATTTAGCTAAAGGGCTGGAATTTAACGCCGTATTTGTAACGGGCTTAGAGGAGGGGCTTTTCCCCATTAACCGCGATGACAGCGACGAAATGGAAGAAGAGCGCCGCCTTTGCTATGTGGCCATGACGCGCGCCCGCGAAAAACTTTTTATGTCGTATGCACAGCGGCGGCGCACCTATGGCAAAATGTATGAAAATGTGCCGTCGCGCTTCTTGTTTGAAAGCGGTCTTTTGGACGAAGAAGACCGCGAGCGGCTGGAGCAAAGCCAGCCCCGCTATGACAATTTCAAAACCCGCTATGGCCTCTACGGGCAAGGCGGCGGTTTTTACGGCGGCGCCAAAAACAAAAGCGGCTATCAAGGCTCTTTTGGACGCAGCGCAAACAGCTATAACGGCTTTGAGGGTTTTGTCAGCCGCAGCCGTTTCCAAAAGAAATACGATGAGCAAGGCTACGAAATAGAAGAAGACGATTTGGATTATACCTCTTCTTCTTTCCATGGCTCTTCGGGCTTAGGCTCTTTATATGAGGCCCGCAGCGCCTCTGGCAGCCAACGCCGGCCCGGATTTTCGGCTTCGGACGGGCGCAGGCATTTCCCCGGCTCGGGCGCTTCCTCCGGCCCACAGAAACAAGCCGAAGGCACTTCTACCACCGCCGGCAACGGCAAAACCGTAGCCGTAGGCGGCAAGGTTAAGCACGGGGCTTTTGGACTGGGCACCGTAACTGCCGTGGCAGGCTCTGGGGCCAGCTGCAAAATTACGGTGCAGTTTGCAAACGGAGTACAGCGCACCTTTATGCTCTCTTTTGCTCCACTGGAGATACTGTCGTAATTCTGCTTGTAAGGAAAAAATATAAGGCCCGCGTTTGTGGATTTGCCTCTTTATATGTTTATGATTATAATAGACTATATATGAACAGACATTATTTATATCATAAGATTCCCTTCCGGCTTGGCTATAGAAATACGCATAGAAGTGGCTTTACATTGGTAGAGCTTTTAATTGTCGTCCTAATTATTGCCATTTTAGCGGCTGTTGCTTTACCTCAGTATCGTATTGCAGTAACAAAGGCCCATTTAATGCGCATGTTGCCGATAGTCCGTTCTTTAGCTGACGCACAGGATCGTTATTACCTAGCAAATGGTCAGTATGCCGATGAGTTAGATAAATTGGATATTTCTTTACCGAAGGGAGGAACCGTATCTGATTTCACTATGAACTATAAAGGTGGTCAAAAAATAACCTACCCCAATGGGGATATATATGCAATATATGGCGGAGACCAATCTCCTTCCGTGTACGGGTATAATTTGGATAAAATGACACACGGGTGGCTTTTTTATTTAAAAATGGGAGCTCAGCATGTTGAGGCTGGAAGAAAATATTGTTCTGTTTTTAGAGCAGATGCCACACAACGTCAAGCATGGGCAGAGCAAGTCTGCAAAAGCGCTACGGGTAAGTCCTCTTATAAAGCCAGCAAAACATGTCTTACATCTATTTGTCCCACCAAGCCTGGTGGAATTAATGTATATCTGTTAGAATAAAAGATCCGCCAGATATTCTGGCGGATTTTTATAGGTGTCTTCTTCGATTTTTACTTAGGAGTGCTGTTGTCAAATTATACCGATTAATGCGCTTAACAGCGCTAAAATTGTTCCACCAAACAGCATAAACAATATAATTGGCAGCAGGGATATAATAACCGCCACCCATCCAAATAATCCCGCCCACCAGGCGGTGCGCCGCGCTTCAGCCAAGCGGTCCAGCAAAAGCTGGTCTTGCGCGCGCAGAGAGAAAATCAGGGCCGCCAGTCCCAGCGCTATAGTTAAAAACCCAGACAAACAGGATAAACAAACTGCCACCACCGCCAGCGCAAAATGGGTATTGATGGCGTCTGTATAGGTTTCTGTTTGCGTGGTCTGGGCCGACATTGGGTGAGAATTGCCTTGCGGTTGTTGTGTCATAAAATACTCCGTAATAAGAAAGGGCCATTTTTTGTTGTTTGCTATCAGGCCGATATGGCGGCTGAAAAGATGTATTTTAGCTGGTGTTTATCTTTTATTCCTGCCGCCGTAGATTATACGGTTACCCCTTTCCAGTATAGTAAACTGCTAAATTATTATATAAAATGTATTTTCAAAGGAGCCCTTTAAAATGATATTAGAAAAAGACAATGCCGCCCGCTGCGCCCGTATGGCGAAAGTGCGCCTTAGCGCAGAGGAAGAGGCCTTATATGAAGAGCAAATGAAAGAACTTTTTGCATGGGTGGAGCAGCTTTCTGCCGTAGACACCAGCACGGTGGAGGAAACCACCGCCGCCCGCGCCGCCTATTTGCGCCCGGACGAGCCTGTAACAAATGAACCGCTGGCTCAAACGCTGGTTAGCCAGTTTAACGCCCAGCAAGACCATTGCGTCAAAGTAAAGAAGGTGCTGTGATATGAAAACCGTTTTTGAAATAGCCTCTGCCGTGCAAAACGGCACCCTGACCGCACGGGAAGCGGTGCTGGAATCTTTGTGCAAAATCAAAGAGCTAAATCCGCAGATTAATGCTTTTGTAGAGGTGTGGCCGGAAGAAGCGTTAAAACGCGCCGAAGAAATAGACGCCCGCCGTGAAAAAGGCGAAAAATTGGGCCCGCTGGCTGGGGTGCCGGTAGGTATAAAGGACAATATTCTCTATAAAGGGCATAAAGCCACTTGCTGTTCTAAAATGTTGGAAAACTATGTGGCCCCGTATAACGCTACCGTGGTGGAAAAACTGCTCTCGGCGGACGCGGTCATTGTGGGCCGCACCAATATGGACGAATTTGCCATGGGCAGCAGCAACCAAACCTCCGTCTATGGCCCGGCGCATAACCCGGTGGATTTTGACCGGGTGCCCGGCGGCAGCTCCGGCGGCAGCGCTGCGGCGGTGGCGGCAGGCATGGTGCCGGCTGCTTTAGGGACGGATACGGGCGGCTCGGTGCGTCAGCCGGCTTCTTTTTGTGGTGTGGTCGGCGTGAAGCCGGGATATGGACGTATTTCCCGCTATGGGGTGGTGGCGTTTTCTTCCGGGGCGGACCAAATCGGCGTGCTGACCGGAGATGTAAAAAGCGCCGCGCTGATGCTGGAAGTATTGTGCGGGCGTGACACCAACGATTCCACCTCGCTTGAAGATGAAGTGCCGGCTTTCAGCCAACATTTTACCGCGGATATTAAAGGCCTTAAAGTGGGCATGCCCAAAGGATTTTTAGATAATTTGGGGGAAGAAGTAAAAGAGAAAATTTTAGCCGCTGCTGATAAGCTGAAAAGTTTGGGTGCTCAGCTGATAGAAGTAGAAGTTCCGCATGCTAAATATTCAGCGCCGTGCTATTATATTATCACCAGCGCAGAAGCCAGCTCCAACCTGGCCCGCTTTGACGGCATACGCTATGGCTATAGCGCTCCAAACGCCAAAGATTTAAACGACCAGTACGAGCTCAACCGCGCCCCGTTTGGGATAGAAGTAAAAAAACGCCTTATTATAGGGTCCACCGCATTGCGGGCGGAAAACTACAAAGCCTGTTATTTGCAGGCGGTTAAAGTGCGTGAACTGATTAAACAAGATTTTGCCAAGGCGTTTGAGAAAGTGGACGTGATTTTGACGCCTACCTCTCCCACCGCCGCTTTTACGCTAGGCGCGCATAAAGACAATCCGATGGCGGTGTATTTGGCAGATTTGTACACCTGTCAGGGCAATATCGGCGGGCTGGCGGGTATCAGCGTGCCGTGTGGCAACGATAAGCAAGGTCTGCCGGTGGGACTACAGTTTTACGGGCCGATTTTGCAGGAAGAAAAAATACTCAACGCAGCATATCATTTTGAGAAAGCGTCATGATTGTGTCTGAATTTTCGTGCGGCGGCGTAATCTTGGACGGGCGCAAGGTGCTCCTTGTGCAGGTCAAGAATATGAAGGGCAAAAAAATCTGGACGTTTCCCAAAGGCCATATTGAAGCCGGGGAAACGCCCCGTCAGGCCGCGCTGCGCGAAGTGTTGGAAGAAACCGGCTATAAGGCCGTCATCGTGCGCCCGATGATACGCGTCAAATATGCTTTTACGTTTCAAGGCAATTACGTCAAAAAAATGGTGCAGTGGTATTTGATGAAAAAGCTGGGCCGCATTGGCAAGCATGACGCGTCTGAAATCATTTCCATACGCTGGGTGTCTTTGTCTAAAGCGCGCGAGCTGGTGCAATACCCCAGCGATATACGCCTAGTGGATATGCTGATGTCCTCTTTGCATATGGAGCAGACGGAAAACCCGGACACGGAAGACAGCGCATCAGGCAACTAGAAAAAGGCTTTTTCTTTATCTGTTTTTCTGCCGGGAAAGCAGATTTTTTGTTTGGAGATTTGGCACAACGCCCCGCAAGTTTGCGGGGCGTTTTTGTATGTAAAAAGCCTGCCAAGGCCTTTTGTAAGCGTGTAAATTGGGCTAGACTGATGAACCAGTCAGGTCAGTGCGTGGGTGGGTGCCAAGCGTAAAGAGGCCTATCCCGGCAGACAGGCTCAAAATGTGGCGTGCACCCAAGTGCACAAACAGAAATCTCACAAGAAAAAAACCCCGGCTAAAGCGGGGGTTTGGTTTGGTTGGATAAAACTTAGCGGATTTTTTTGGCCGCTTTTTCCAGTCCGTCCGCCGCTTTGTCGCGCAGGTCTTCGGTTTTGTCCCAGGCCTGCTGTTTGAGTTCGGCGGCTTTGTCGGAGAACTTGTCTTTTAATTCTCCGGCGCGTTCTTTGGCGTGCTGGGCGTGGGCGGAAAATCTTTCTTTGATTTCCTCTGCATGGCCCAATACGCGTTCTTTTAGGTCGCGGGCGTGCTCTTCCAGTTCTTCTTTGCCTTCTTCGTACGCATCTTCAGCCCAGCGTTTGAGTTTGCGGCGGGTGGTTTCCCCTTTAGCAGGTGCCACCAGCACCCCCACGGCTACGCCTACCAGCGCACCCAAGATAAAAGTAGCCAAGCCTTCGGCGTGGCAATTGCATCTGTCACTCATAACCCCTCCTAGATTGTATCTATATGCTTAAATATATTTTATAACAAAATCCACATTTTTCAATATACTATAATAAATATAACACACTGCCGCTTTAGGGGACAGTAGTTTTTTAGATTAGGAGGTATTGTATGCCCAATCCGTCCGCGCCGCGCAACAACGGCCGCCAGCAAGACCCCGCCGTGCGCCGCCGCAATTTTGAAGAAGTGGCCCAAACTTTTACGCATGAAGAAGCCGTAGCCGAAGCTGACCGCTGTTTGCACTGTCCCACGCATCCGTGCCAAAATGCCTGCCCGGTGGGGGTGCATATTCCCGATTTTATTGCTTTGATTAAAGCCGGCGACGTAGGCGCCGCCGCTTCTGAAATTATGAAGACCAGCCTGCTGCCCGCTATTTGCGGCCGCGTGTGCCCGCAGGAAAAACATTGTGAGGGGCATTGCGTACTGAAAGCAAAATTTGGCGCAGTCAACATCGGCGGGCTGGAGCGTTACGCCGCCGATACCGCCCGCGCCCAGGGCGCGCTTAAACCCCCCGTGCCGGCTGCCGATACCGGTAAAAAAGTGGTGTGCATTGGCTCGGGGCCGTCCTCTTTAGCCTGTGCCGCTGAACTGCGCCGCGCCGGGCACGATGTAACCGTGCTGGAGGCGCTGCATGCCTATGGCGGCGTGCTTCGCTACGGGATACCCTCTTTCCGTCTGCCGCGTGAGGTGATTAACAAAGAAGTGCAAACCGTACAGGCGATGGGCGTTAAATTTAAAACAGATGTTTTGGTAGGTGCTACGCTGAAAGTGGACGAACTGCTGAAAGAGTATGACGCCGTATATATCGGCTCCGGCGCCGGGCTGCCCACCATGCTTGGTATCCCCGGGGAAAACGGCGTAGGCGTATACAGCGCCAATGAATTTTTGACCCGCATTAATTTAATGCAAGCCTATAAATTCCCGCAGACCGACACCCCCATTAAAGCGGGCAAACACGTCATCGTGTTGGGCGGCGGCAACAGCGCTATGGACGCGGCCCGCTGCGCTATGCGCCTGGGGCCGGAAAGTGTGACAATAGCCTACCGCCGCAGCCGCGAAGAAATGCCCGCCCGCGCCGCCGAGGTGGAACACGCACAAGAAGAGGGCATAGAGTTTGAATATCTGGTCACGCCTAAAGAAATTTTGCAGGACGAAAAAGGCCATGTTACCGGTATTCACTTTACGCGCAATGAGCTGGGCGCACCGGATGAAAAAGGCCGCCGCCGGCCCGTGGAAATACCGGGCTCTGACTTTGTGCAGCCGGCAGACACCGTCATCACCGCTATCGGCCAGCGCCCCAACCCAACCATTACCAAAACCACCGCCGGCCTGCAAACGACCGAGCGCGGCGTCATCGCTTTAAACGACAAGGGCGAAACTTCCCTGCCGGGCGTATATGCCGGGGGCGATATTATCCGCGGCGGCGCTACGGTGCTGCTGGCGATGAACGACGGCATTGCCGCCGCCGGACGGATTAACGAATACCTGAAGGGGAAATAATATGCGCGAAAATGAAATTTTACTTAAAGAGCAGTTAAACGACGTAGTGGTAAAGTTTGTGCTTTATAAACCGCTGGTGGCGCAGTCCGCCAAGGCGGGGCAGTTTGTCATCTTGCGCGGGGCCGAAAACGGCGAGCGCGTGCCGGTGACTTTGGTGGATTGGGACGCTAAAAAAGGCACCATCACCGTCATTATCCAGTCCATTGGCAAATCTACGTTTATGTTTAATTCGTTTAAACAAGGCGATTTGTTCTTAAATGTGCTGGGGCCTTTGGGCACGCCGGTGGATATTCAAAATTACGGCACCGTGGCGGTTGTAGGCGGCGGGGTAGGCATTGCGGAAGTATATCCTATCGCCAAAGCGCTCAAAGCCGCCGGCAACAAAGTCATCTCCATTTTGGGCGCGCGCACAAAAGAGCTGGTGATTTTGGAAGAAGAGATGAAAGGCGTGTCTGACATTACGCTTCCGTGCACCGATGACGGCTCCTACGGGCAAAAAGGCATGGTGACCGATGTGCTTAAAGGCATTGTGACGGCGGGGGAGAAAATAAACGCCGGCTTTGTCATCGGGCCTATACCCATGATGAAATTTACTTCAAAACTAATGGTGGAGCTGGGGGTGGAGCCTTACGCCAGCTTAAACCCCATTATGCTAGACGGCACCGGCATGTGCGGCTGCTGCCGCGTCAGCGTAGAGGGCAAAGTGCGCTTTGCCTGTGTGGACGGGCCGATGTTCCCCGCGCGCACCATAGACTTTGACGAGCTGATCCGCCGCACCAGCGAATATAAAGGCGAAGAAAAACAGGCCGTGCAAGAGTACGAAAAAGACCATAAATGCAAAATTGGTTTGCATTGACGGCTTGGCAAAGGCCGGCGCTGTTTAGCCCGTATTTAAAATGCCCCGCTAAAAGCGGGGTATTTTATTAAAACGGACGGAGCAGACGGTGGCTTTTTCGTGTGTGGTATGGGCCGGTTCTTTTCGGATTTTTATTGTGGCGCAAAACGGTTTGGTAGGTGCGGAGCGTATTTATTGAAAATGTTTTTGGGCAGCCGGTGGTAGAAGGGCTTGACTCGTTTTTTTTTTTTGATACATTTTGCGTATGTGCAAAATGTATCAAAAAATGATTCCCGAAGAGAAAAACCCCGCAAAACGCGACTTTGCCCCTTTTGCGTCTATTCTCTCTTTTCTTTCTTTTCCTAAAAATCTCCGTATACACCGCGTGCGCGGGTTTACACTCATTGAGCTGTTGGTCGTGGTGTTGATTATCGGCATACTGGCGGCGGTGGCGGTGCCAAAATACCAGAAAGCGGTACGGCGTGCCAAAGCGGCGGAATATGCCACCTGGGTCAGACGCATCGTGGCGGCGGAACAAGAATATTTTATGGCCAATGGGCGCTATACGGGTAATATAGATGAGTTGGGAATAGAGTATAAACACAAGTGGCCTAATATGATTATCAACAGCAGTCCGGGCTCCTCTTCCAGTTATGTCCCTGGGAATGGAATTGGACTTTTTGATTATGATGGGTATATCTTTATGGTGCATGTAGGAGAATATATTCAGAAATATGGCGGTACCTATGGTGGATATGGGGCCAGGCTGCATGCTAAAGACGCATCTCAGAATTACCCTCTTTTATGTTCCGAATATGCCTGTCATGGGGTCCCGCCAGGAAGCTTTTGTAAGGACGTAATGGGAGCAATCGGAGAACCGTTGGTGGACGGCTCTTATTGTTTTAGGCTTTACCAGTTACCTTAATTTAAATATTCATAAAACACCCCGCTCAGAAGAGCGGGGTGTTTTATGTTCAAACCGTTTACAGCAACTTAGACGCCAAGTCCGCCAGGCGGCTGCGCTCCGTCTTGGTAAACGTAATATGCCCGTAAGAGGGCTGGCCTTTAAGGCGGTCCACCAAGTAGGTCAGGCCGTTGGACTCAATGTCTAAGTACGGGGTGTCAATTTGGTAGGGGTCGCCGGTGACCACGATTTTGGTGCCTTCCCCGGCGCGCGTGAGAATGGTCTTAATCTCATGCGGGGTAAGGTTTTGCGCGTCGTCCACAATCATATATTGTCCCGGCAAAGAGCGGCCGCGCATATGCGTCACAGAAGCAATTTCTATTTTGCCGCTGTCTAAAAGGTAATGGGCTTTTTCTTCGCCTTCGTCGGGGTTTTTACGGTCCGCCAGGAAGGCCAGGTTATCGTAAATGGCGCCCATCCACGCTTCCAGCTTTTCCTCTTTGGTGCCGGGCAGGAAGCCCAAGTCTTTGCCTACTGGCACAATGGAGCGGCAGACCACCATGCGGCGGTAGGCGTTTTCGTCCATGGTGCGCTGCAGGCCTGTGGCCAGCGTCAGCAAGGTTTTGCCGGTGCCCGCGGTGCCGACCAGCGTGACAATGTCTAAGCTGTCGTCTAACAGCAGCTCCATGGCAAAGCGCTGTTCTTTGTTGAGCGGTTTAATGCCCCAAGCCACCGGGTCTTGCGCGGAAAGCGGTTTTAACACGCATTCGCCGTTGTTGCTTACGCGGCCCATGGCGGATTTTTTACTTCCGTCATTGGCTTTTAAAATTAAAAACTGGTTGGGGAAATATAAATCTTTTGCCAGGGGGAGTTTTTTGTCGTGGTAGAAAATATCAATTTGCCCCGGGGCCACTTCCACTTCCGTTACCCCGGTGTAAAGCTCATCATAATTTACTTTGTCTGACGTGTAATCCTGCGCGGAAAGCCCCAACGCTTCTGCCTTTAGGCGCATATTGATGTCTTTAGTCACCACAAAGACCGGGCTCTGGTTTTTCTTATAGGAGCCTTCTTTTTTGGCCATTGTGTAGGCGATGTTTAAAATGGAATTGTCAGATTTATTAAAAGAAAATACCTGCGGCAGGATATTGGGTTTGTCCAGCTCTATTTTTAAATGTCCGCCTTTGGGCAGTTTGATGCCTTCGTTGAGGCGGCCGTGTTCGCGCAGGGCGTCTAATTCGCGCGATACCATGCGCGCATTTTTGCCGCGGGTGTCGCCTTCGCTTTTAAAAGCGTCCAGCTCTTCAATGACGACCATCGGTATCACGACGTCATTGTCTTCAAACGCATAAATGGAGTTTACATCATGCAGCAGTACATTGGTGTCTAGGATAAAAGTTTTTTTCATATGTTTACCTCGCAGCCGTCAAAACGCAGGCGGGTTATTTATAGTATAAAGTTTGCGCGGCGTTTAATCAAGTATTTTTTTCGGCGGGCAATCCGTGCAAAAAAACCGATTAATTGCTATAACATATATATGAAATATCTTTGCATTCACGGACATTTTTACCAACCCCCGCGCGAAAACGCCTGGCTGGAAGAAATAGAAGCCCAGGACAGCGCGGCCCCTTACCACGACTGGAACGAGCGTATTACCGCCGAATGTTACGGCCCCAACGCGCTGGCGCGTGTGCTAAACGGCAAAGGGGAGCTGACCGATTTGTCAGACAATTACGCCCACATCAGTTTTAACTTCGGCCCCACTTTGCTTTCGTGGATGCAACAGCACGCCCCGGAAGTGTATCAGGCGGTGCTGGAGTCGGACAAACAAAGCCAGGAGCTTTTTGGCGGGCATGGTTCTGCCATAGCGCAGGTGTATAATCATATGATTTTGCCGCTGGCGAATGCGCGTGACAAAGAAACACAAGTTAAATGGGGGCTGGCGGATTTTAAGGCGCGTTTTAAACGCGAGCCGGAAGCCATGTGGCTGGCGGAAACCGCCTGCGACACCGACACGCTGGAAGTGTTGGCGGCGCATGGCATGAAATATGTAATTTTGGCTCCGGGCCAGTGTGCGCGCGTGCGCAAAATAGGGGAGAAAAACTGGACCGATACCTCCGGCGCGCGCGTAGACCCCAAGCGGGCGTATGTGTGCCATTTGCCTTCGGGTAAACAAATCGCTTTGTTTTTCTATGACGGGCCGGTGTCGCAGGGAATAGCTTTTTCCGATACGCTTAAAAGCGGCGAAAATTTTGCCCGCCGCCTCTTAAGCACCTACAACAAATCCGATGAACCGCAGCTGATGCATATTGCCACCGACGGCGAAACCTACGGCCATCACCAAAAATTTGCCGATATGGCGCTGGCGTACTGCTTAAAATATGTGCAGGCGCTGCCTGATGTACAGCTGACGGTGTATGGCGAATTTCTGGAGAAATATCCCCCGCAGTATGAAGCGCAGATTTATGAAAATTCTTCTTGGAGCTGCGCCCATGGGGTGGAGCGCTGGCGGGCCGACTGCGGCTGCAACTCCGGCGGTCACCCGGGCTGGAACCAAAAATGGCGCGCCCCGCTGCGCAAGGCGCTGGATTTTATCCGCGATGAAATGGCCAAAGATTTTGACACCAAAGGCCGCGAATATTTCAAAGACCCCTGGGCCGCGCGCAACGATTATATTTCCATGGTTTTGGACCGCAGTTTAGACGCGCAGCATGTTTTCTTTATGAAGCATGCTACAGAGAAAGCCTGGCGCGACCGCAGCGGCGCGCTGATGTTTTTAGAAATGCAGCGCAACGCCATGCTGATGTACACCAGCTGTGGGTGGTTCTTTGATGAAATAAGCGGCTTGGAGACGGTGCAAATTTTGCAGTATGCCGCCCGCGCGCTGGAGCTGAAACGCAAAACCGGCGGGCAAGACATAGAGCCAGAATTTGTGCGTATGCTGGAAGTGGCGCCCAGCAACATTAAAGATCTCAAAAACGGGGCCGTGGTGTATGAGCGATTTGTGAAGCCCTCCGCCATGCCGGCTACCAAAGTGGCCCTGCAGCAAGTATTGCAGGATTTGCCCGGGGACCAGCCGGATCCGCAGGGGGCGTATATGTGCGAAGTGTCCGACTACAGCTGTGAGCGCTTGCACCAGGGAGGCGGACATTTGTGCGTGGGCGCCATGAAGCTTAAAAACCGCATTACGCTGGAAGAAAAAGACATTGTTTTTGCTGTGTGCCAAAGCCATGATACCCGCTTAAGCTGCGGCGCTTGCCAAGCCCGGGAAATTGACAAAACTTCTGTGTTTAAAACATTAAAAGAGACGGTAGAGTCCAGCGGTTTTGACGCGGTGCATGATAAAATTAATACCCTCTTTAGCGATGTCTATCCGTTTACTTCACTTTTCAAAGACGCCCAGCGGCGCGTAATAGACCAGGTGCTGGGGGGTATTTCCCAGCAGACGGGCAAAGAGTTTACACGCATTTTTGAAATGCAGTATCCGGCGGTGCGCGGATTAAAATACATAGGCGCTCCGCTTCCGGCGGCGTTTATGACGGTAGCTCAGTTTGTGCTGACGGCTGACTTAAAAGCGGAGCTGGAGCGGGACCCGGTGGACATCAATGCGTTGGAAGAGCTGATGGACGATGTGCGCACCCTAGGGCTGCAGATAGACCAAAAACAAGTCAATGCCGCCGCTGAGGCGCGTTTAATGGACTATGTGCGGGCCTTTAGCCAAAATCCGTCTGATTTAAATGCAGCGGTAAAAGCGGTGGAATTTTTAAATTATATGGATATCTTCGGCTTTACGCCGGATATCTCCGGGGCCCAGCTGCAGGTGTTTCAGGGACTGGAGAAATTATCCGCCGCCCAACGTGATAAAAGCATTGTCAAAGCCTTGGCGCGAAAATTGAAAATCGCTATATAAGTTAAAAACCCCGCTCGGCAGAGCGGAATTTTTAATAGTTTCATGCGGGGAAAGAAATTAGTTTTTCTCACTCCTTTGCAACTGCGCGTCACGGGCTTTTAAAAATTTAACCGCTACCGGCTCTTTTTGTTTTGCCGCCAGCAAATAATAACGCAATCCCGCTTGTTCGTCCGGTTCCGTGCCTATGCCGGCATAATAAAATTCTGCCAGCATGCGTTGCCCCAAAGGGCTTTTTCTGTCCGCCGCTTTTTTGATCCAACAGAAGGCTTGCTCATTATTAATTTCTGTTCCAATGCCCATACGATACATAGCCGCCAAGTTAATCATTCCTTCAAAATCGCCTGTTTCAGCAGTTTTTTGGTAACAGGCCAATGCTTTTACATCGTCTTTTTGAGTGCCATGTCCGGCATGATAGAGAGCGCCTAAGGTATTTAGGGCTTTTATATGGCCTGTTTGGGCAGCTCGGTACAGCAAAGTAAACGTTTGTTGATAATTTTTGGGCAATTTTTTTCCATGATAATAAAGCAATGCCGTTTCATATTGGGCTTGCGGGTCCCCTTGCTGGGCCTTAAGTAGTTTCTTGTCAAGGCGCTTGCGGCTGATATAGCGGATAAGGAGAAGTAAGCCTGCCACGCAAAGCAGACCGGCAAAAATAAGCAGTAAAACTTGGTTATACATCATAGTTACGGCTCCTTAATTTTTTGAATAATTTCTGCAGCTTTGTGGCTGCCTTGCGCGCGGGCCTGCACCGCCCAGAACAGTGCTTCGCGGCGGTTGACGGGGCCGCCAAAGCCGTTTAAATAATTAAGAGCGGTTTGCTCTTGGGCTGCTAATTGACCGCGCACGGCGGCGGCGTGCATCCAGCGGAAAGCTTGGTAATCCTCCGTTTTTACGCCGGTGCCGCGGCGGTACATATCGCTCAGTTCCATTTGGGCGCTCACCAGCCCGTCTTTGGCGGCCAGGCGCACAAAATGAAAAGCGCGTTTTTCGTTTTTTTCTGTCCCTTGTCCGTTTAAGTACATCTGGGCCACATTATAGCGTGCTTGCGGGTTTTCCGCCTCGGCGGCGCGGAGCATAAGTGCAAACGCTTGGGGCAGGTCCGGCTGGATATACGGCGGGTAGCCTTGTGCATAATAGAGCGCCAGCTGGGTTTGCGCCGCCGGCACCGGGGTAGCGGCTTGGGCTGCGCGCTGCAGCCATGCCAGCGCAGTTTTGGCCTGCGCCGGGGTGCCAATGCCGTCTGCATAAAGAAAAGACAGCGCATATTGGGCCAGCGGATAGTCTTCTTGCGCCAGTTTGAGTATGGTTTGAAAATGCGGAGTTTTGTCGGCTTCTTTTTTAGCGCTGTCCAGCTGCAGCAGAGCCAAAAGCAGTTGGGCTTCACGCTGGTTTTGGCGGGCGGCTTTCTGCCAGTATTTGCGGGCTTTTTTGATATCTTTTTTGGTGCCGCGGCCATAATAGTAAATTTTGCCCAAGGCCAAAAAGGTTTCGGGCTGTTTATCCCAGCGGGCTTCGCTTTTGGCTTGCTGGAAAGAGGGGGTAGGGGTTAAGGCCGCACGCAGGCCGGGCTCGTTGAGCAGTTGGGCGGCCTGAACATACAGCGCGGTACAGAAAAAAAGAGCCAAAAGATTAATTTTTTTTATCATTTTTTTGGTTTAAATCCGTCAGCCGTTTTTCCGTTTCGGTGCGGACCCATTGGTCTTGGGCGGTAGGGTCTAGGCGCATCATTTGGTGCAGCTGGGAAAGAATAGCCTGCGCGTCCGGCTGGTCTGCTTCTTGGGCGCGGTGCAGCCAGCGGGAGGCTTCGTTAAAGTTTTTGGCTGTTCCGTACCCGCCGGCATAAATGAGAGCAATAATGACCTGGGCTTCCCCGTCGCCCCCGTGTGCGGCGCGGAGCAAATGGTCAAATTGGGCGTTGGTGAGCGGTATTTTATATTCCATTTCTTCCAAAGCTATGGTTTCCACCGGGTCATCGGGGGTGGGGGGTTCAGCGCGGCGGCAGGCGGTCAACAGCCCGGCAGTACACAGACAAATTATTATCCAAAGCCATTTGGTCATGGGACCCCCACTATTTATTTTGTGCGCTCTAATTTGCGCTCGTGCAGGGTATAGACGGCATCTGCATAGTCGGCGGCGTGTACATCGTGCGTGACCATCAGCACCGTCAGCCCTTCGCGCGCCAGGGCGGCAAAATCCTGAAATACTTGCTCTTTGCGGGCGGCGTCTAAGTTGCCGGTGGGCTCGTCCGCCAGCAACAAATCAGGCTTATTGCACAAGGCGCGCGCAATGGCGGCGCGCTGCTTTTCGCCGCCGCTTAAATCAGCCGGCATTTTATGGCTGATGGCGCCTATGCCAAACTGCTCCAGCAGTTTCTGTGCGCGGGCGCGCTCGTCTTTGCCGTGCATAAGGCCCGGCAGGGCCACGTTTTCCAGCAAAGAAAATTCCGGCAGGAGCCCGTCAAATTGAAATACAAAACCCATTTTTTTGCGCCGCAGGGCGGAGCGTTTGTTTTCACTTTTCATTTTGGTAATGTCTTTGCCTTCAAACAGAATTTGCCCGGAGGTGGGTTTGTCCAGCATGCCAATGAGGTTAAGCAATGTGCTTTTGCCGCTGCCGCTGGGGCCCAAGAGCACCACAAAAGAGCCCGCGCTGATCTTCAGCTCGGCGTTGTCTAGCACGCACAGGTTTTCTTGGCCCTGCCCGTAAATTTTGGTCAGATTTTTAATTTCCAATATATCAGCCATAACGTATTGCGTCTGTAGGGTGTACGCGCGAAGCTTTCAGCGCCGGGTACAGCCCCGCCAAAAAGCATACCAAATAACTGCCGCCGATGACTGCCAGCACGTCCCACCAGTCTATACGCACGGGCACTTTGGTCAAATAGTAAATATCGCCGGGCAGCTCTACGATATTAAAGGTGGCAATAATCCAGCACAAAAGCAGCGCCAGCGCCACCCCCAGCACAATGCCTACGGTAGCGGTCATCATCGCTTCCCACATAAAAATACCGCGTATCATTTTGGGGCTGGCACCTAAAGCGCGCATAATGCCAATGTCGCGCAGTTTTTCGGTGCCCAGCAAAATCAGGTTGGAAGCGATGTTCAGCGAAGCCACCGCAATAATTAAAAACAAAATGATAAACATTACGGCCTTTTCCAGCTTCAGCGCGGCGTAAAGGGTGCTGTTCATTTGCGCAAACGTGCGCACCGCATAGCCATAGCCGACGGCCTGCTGTATGGCGGGGGCCAGCTTTTCAGCCTGGTTCATGTCTTTTAATTTAACAGCAATGCCCGTGACGCCTTGCTGCAGGCCCAAAAAGTCGCTGGCATCTGCTAGAGGAGCATAAGCAATGGTGTTGTCAAATTCATAATAACCGGTGCGCAGTAGCCCGCTGATGCGGAAGCGTTTCATTTTGGGAAACATGCCCGCCCCGGTGGAAATAGACTGCGGGGAAATAAGCACCACTTCATCTCCGACAAAAAGGTTGAGGTTCATCGCCAGTTCCGTACCCAGCACCAGCGGCGGGGGGGCGTCCTCACTCCAATCGGCCGGGGCCGTAAAGGAGCCCTCGGTTAAAGAATCGTTTAAATTGTTTATCTTGGCTTCCTGCGCCGGGTCTAAGCCGCGAATAATCACGCCCAGGCTTTGGCCCCGGTAGGAAATAATGGCCTGCCCGTAAATGTTGGGCGCGGCGCCTTCTACACCGTCTATAGCTTCTACTTTTTGCAGTTTTTCAGGGTAAACATCTGCCGCCATACGCCCAAAAACTAAAATATGGCTTTGCGCACCGATGATTTTCTCTTTAATGTCGCTTTGAAAGCCGTTCATTACAGAGAGGGTGGTAATCAGCGCCGCCACGCCCACGCTTACGCCCGCCACGCCAATGAGCGTGGTAATGAGCGCAAAGAGCCCTTTGCGTTTAAGCATGTAGCGCATAGCAACAAAACGTTCAAATTTCATAGATATATTTTACTTTATTAGCTGTTTTTTGTGGTTTGAGGTTTAAAGCGCAGAGACAACAACCAAGATTTACACAACGTTGTCTGTTTTGATAGTATGTGTAATATCGTAAAATATTGGATACTCTTGTAAGGAGTAAAAACATGAAGTTTAAATATCCTTTTTTAAAAAGACATGGTTGGCGCGGCGGTTTTACGCTGATAGAACTTTTGGTGGTGGTGCTGATTATCGGCATATTGGCGGCAATTGCTTTGCCGCAATATACTAAAGCAGTAGAGAAAGCACGTATTACGCAGCTTATACTGGATATGAATGCTTTGCAAAAGGGGATTGACCTTTATTATTTAGGGAATGGTTTTGTAAACATGGAGGGACAAACTTTACTGGACGCTTTGGATATACAGCTTTCCAATGGGATTACATGCTCTTATAACGTGTGCAATAGTGAGTTGGGCGGAGGGTGGCGGATATCTTGGA
>CALVFA010000008.1 GCA_944326725.1 uncultured Elusimicrobiales bacterium
CGTTTGGCTGGCTGCTGTAAAGAGGCTTGCAAGTTTTTTTTTGATAAATTTTGGCTATGACCAAAATTTATCAAAAAATCATTCTTTCTCATAAAAGCCCCGTCAAAGGCAGATTTGGCGGTTTTACTCTTATAGAACTTCTCGTGGTGGTATTGATTATTGGCATATTGGCGGCCGTGGCTTATCCTCAGTATCAGCTCTCTGTCTATAAAACACGTTTTAATACGGTGCGTTCCTGGGTGCATTCCATACGCAATGCCCAAGAAGTGTATTATATGGCTAATGGGAAATATGCCGATGATATCAGAGATTTGGATATACAATTTCCGTCCGGATGCATCTATACGCCTCACCCGTCTTATGTCTATGATATCTTGGACTGCCCGGATGCCCGGCTAGATGTGAGCAGAAGTTATCATGGTATAAGCGCTACAGTCAAAAAATGTCCAAAGTACGCCCCTGGGTGTGCGACATATGTGGAGCCTTATACTGTCCCCTATCGGGAGAATGCCGGAGAAGGCGTTATGGGATTTTCTCCTAACTGTAGAGCTTCGCAGGCAGGCGGTGTCCCTGCAGAAGCTTTAGAATATGGTAAAAAAGTGTGCTTGTCTTTAGGCGGGAAAGAATCTTCCGCCAAAGTCGGCTGGTATTATCTGCCGTAAAATAGGCGTTAAAGAAAGGATTTTTCTTTTTGTTTTAAGATATGCTATAATAAATATACCGTCAAGGACGGCGAACCTTTTTTTGGGCGTGTAGCTCAGTTTGGGAGAGCGCCTCGTTCGCAACGAGGAGGTCGTCGGTTCGATCCCGATCACGTCCACCATTTATAAACCACGCAAAAGCGTGGTTTTTGTTTTTTACGAGGCGCGCTTGGCTCCGAGGGCGCCGGCAGGTCGTCGGTTCGATCCCGATCACGTCCACCATTTATAAACCACGCAAAAGCGTGGTTTTTTGGGTTCCTAGCAGGGGCTGTGTTTTGCTCTAATGAGCCGAAAGGCCTTTTTATACTTAAGTAACTACATCCAACGTAACCAGATGAGGCTAAATTTTAAGGAATAGCTGCTTTTTCCTAAATGATCTTTTGGGGCATAGAAGATTGATCCCGTTGTTAGTAACACAAAGCTCTTATGATATTATAAAGTATTATTTTCGGGCTTGAAAATATCTCTCTTTTTCATATAACATAAAATAAAATGGAGTATTATTTAGAGGTAAAGATATGAGATCCTTATTTATACTATTTCTGATAGGGGGATTATTCCCTGTCAGTTTGGCTGCTTCTTCGGCAAATGAATATAACCCGGTGGAACTCGTTACTGCGGGTGGGTTTTCTGTATATAAATATAAAGTGGAAGACCAATCGTTAGAAGGTTTCCTGGCGCGTACCGCTATAAATAATCCTTCCCGGAAAGTATTGGTACGGGTAAGCGATTATAATCTCTCTAACGGCTTTTCCCGCGCCTCTTTAAGTAACTATATAAAGCAAAACCCTGCCTACGATGAAATTGGGCATATCGTTTTCTCTTATTTAACTAATGCCTATCAACGCTGGCGTGAGGCAGCGAATGCTAATTTGCCGGCGAAATACCAGTTGCCTGAAATTGAGTTCGTCTATGAAAATATTTACAGTGTGGCAAGCGGCAAAACTCCTTCGGTGGCCCGCCAGTCTCAAACCCCCATTATCTTACTGCGTTTAGTTATTGACGAATATGGGATTTATGACAGAAAAGACGGCAGCATTGCCCGCGCGAAAGCGATTCCTTATTTTAGACAGGACGGCACAGGGGAAGGATATATTACCTTCACTGTTCAGCAGCAGTGGATGGATTATTTAAACGCAAAATATACGCATGCAGTAGATTTGCAAACGGCGTCTAATACCTATGCCAAAGCTATAGCCGGGGTGTTGACGGGCAGTTATGATGTATCTGATGAACCAGGCTGGATAGAAACCGACCAAAGCCGGACTTTGCGGGAAAAGAAAAATAAAATGATGTCATCTTTCAACCCACAGGTGGAAAGCTGGCATGTAAAGGGGCCGTGGGCTCGGTTTAATCAAGGGGTCATGACACATGAGCTGGGGCATTTGTTCTTGCTGCCTCATGAGAAAGTAAGCTCTTCTATTATGTATCCAACCGTTTCCGGCCGTTCTTCTGGCAAGGTATCTAAGAAAGATGGTCTACATTTGGCCGCGCTGGTATGTTGGTATCATAATCAACTGGCCGGACGGGAAGTATGCAAACCGGAAGTGGACAGCTATCGTGCAGAAATGGAGAAAAACCGCCTGGAATTGTCTAATTCTCTGCAAAAGGCTCGTAAGAACATAGAGAGCCAGGCAGGAATTCTTAGAAATCAGACTCCAAACGCCAAGTTGGCTACCCGTTAATGCGGAATATACGTTTTGGATTTTGTCTTATCACAAGACATATAAAATGAAATAACTTGTATCGGATAAAAGCAGGCGTCGCTTAGTTTGGCGGCGCCTGCACTCTTGTTATCAAAATGCTAAAATAACTATATATGAGCAAATTAGTCAGAGGCTTTCGGGACATTTTTGAGCCCCAATCCAATTTATTTACCGAGCTGGAAAACTGCGCCCGCGGCGTGCTGCGCCGCTACGGGTTTGGCGAGCTTCGTTTGCCGACGGTGGAGCAAAAAGAATTGTTTGTTAAATCCACCGGCGAGACGACCGACATCGTGCAAAAAGAAATGTACACCTTTGAAGACGCCGGCCACCGCCAGCTGGCTATCCGCCCTGAGGGTACCCCGGGCGTGGTGCGCGCGTATTTGGAGAATAACTTTACGCAGGCCGCTCCGGTGCAGAAGTTTTATTATATCGGCAATATGTTCCGCGCCGAACGCCCGCAGGCGGGCCGCTACCGCGAGTTTGAGCAAATCGGGGCCGAGTCTATCGGCAATTCCGCCCCGGCCGCTGACGCGGAAATGATTTTAATGCTCAAAGACATCGTGTCCGCTTTCGGCGCGAAAAATTACCGCGTCAAAATCAACAGTCTGGGCTGCGATAAGTGCCGCCCGCTCTACCGCCAGGCTTTAATAGATTTCTTGTCTAAAGAAAAAGACACCCTGTGCCAAAACTGCCAAACCCGCTTGGAGAAAAATCCCTTGCGCGTGCTGGACTGCAAAATAGACGGCCCCCGCTTTGCCGGGCGCGTGCCAACCCTAACGCTCTGCCCTGACTGCCAGGCCCATTTTGACGAAGTGCAGCGTTTATTGAAAGGGAAAATAGATTTTATCGTAGACCCCATGCTGGTGCGCGGGCTGGACTATTACAGCCGCACCGTATTTGAGTTTCAGGCGGGTGATACGTCCCAAAACGCCATTGCCGCCGGCGGTCGCTATGACGGGCTGATTAAAAGTATGGGCGGCCCGGCCACCCCGGCTGTGGGCTGGGCGATGGGCGTGGAGCGCGTGATTGCTGCGCGCGGAGAAGCGCCTCTTAGCGCGCAAAAAAGCGTTTTTGTGGCTTCTTTAGCTCCCGCCTGCAACGAAACCGCCTTTAACCTGATGCAAGATTTGCGTCAGGCCGGCGTGCGCACGGAAGGGGGGCTCTTTGATAAAAACGCCAAAGGTCAAATGAAGCAGGCCAACCGCTGCGGCGCGGCCTATGCGCTGATTTTGGGCGAAGACGAACTGGCCAAAAATGAAATTACGCTAAAAGATTTAACAAGCGGCGAGCAAAAACAAATCCCGCTTGCAAGCATTGTCCAAGAGGTTAAAAAACTCGTATGAAAAGAACGAACTATTGCGGCGCGCTCAACGCTTCGCACATCGGCACCAAACAAACCCTTTGCGGCTGGGTCAACAGCTACCGCAACCATGGCGGCGTATTGTTTATAGACTTGCGCGACCGCAGTGGCCTGGTGCAAATTGTGGTAGGGCCGGAAAGCCCGTTTTTTGAGCTGGCTTCTTCTTTAAGAAATGAATATGTAGTGGAAGTGAGCGGTGAGGTCAAGCCGCGCATTGAAGGGGCGGTGAACAAAAATATTGCGACGGGTGAAATAGAAGTTTCCGTAGAAAATTTAAAACTGTTAAACACGTCTGTCCCGCTGCCTTTTGATGTGGAAAAATCGCGCGAAACCTCTGAAGAAACGCGCATGAAATACCGCTACTTGGACTTGCGCAACCCGGTCATGGTGCGCAATTTGACTATGCGCCACAAAATTGCGCAGGCGGCGCGGCGGTATTTGGACGGACAAGGATTTTTAGAGGTGGAAACCCCGGTGCTTACGCGCTCTACGCCGGAAGGTGCGCGCGACTATTTGGTGCCTTCTCGCGTGCACCACGGTCAGTTTTACGCCTTGCCGCAAAGCCCACAGATGTTTAAACAAACGCTTATGGCCAGCGGCATTGACCGCTATTTTCAGTTGGCCCGCTGCTTTCGCGATGAGGACCTGCGCGCCGACCGCCAGCCCGAACACACCCAAATTGATATGGAAATGTCTTTTGTGACCATAGAAGACATTCATGAAGTGGTGGAAGGGCTGATGAAAGAAATTTTCAAAACCGCCGGAAAAGAGCTGCAAACGCCTTTTCCGAAGCTGCCCTACAACGACGCCATGGACCGCTACGGCTCCGACAAGCCGGACCTGCGCTATGATTTGCAAATCAAAAATGTAAGCGGCCTTTTTGCCAACACCGGCTTTAAAGTGTTTGCCGATGTGCTGGCCGCCAAAGGCGCCATCTATGCCGTGCGCGGCGAAAAGGGCGCGGCCCTTTCGCGCGGACAGATTGACAAATTGACCGATTTAGTCAAGAAAAACGGCGCCAAAGGCCTGGTGTGGCTCAAAGTCAAAGACGGCAAACTGGAAAGCCCGACCGCCAAGTTCTTTACCGAAGAAGAAATGAAATCCCTGCAAGCGGCTGTGGGCGCGCAGGAAGGGGATATTATTTTGGTAGGCAGCGACGCAAATGTGCACACCTGCCAAATCTTTATGGGGGCGCTGCGCAAAGAGCTGGTCAAAAATCTGACCCCGAAATGTGAATGGGCCTTTGCGTGGATTACCGATTTTCCGCTCTTGGAATATATCCCGGAAGAGGACCGCTGGGACGCGGCGCATAACCCGTTTACGGCCCCGCACGAGGACGATTTGGACAAATTGGAGTCCGACCCCGGCTCCGTACGCTCCTACCAGTTTGACTTGGTGCTCAACGGCAATGAGCTGGCCTCCGGCTCTGTGCGCAACTGCCGCCGCGACGTGCAGGAACGCATTTTGGCCCTGATGAAGCACAGCAAAGAGCAAGCAGCTTTGCGCTTTGGCATGCTGCTTAACGCCCTGCAATACGGTGCGCCTCCGCACGGGGGCATTGGAATTGGATTGGACCGCGTAACCGCGCTTTTGTGCGGGGAAGATTCTATACGCGAAGTCATCGCCTTCCCCAAGACCACGCAGGCCGTCTGTCTGCTGACCGATTCTCCCAATGTGGTGGATCCGCAGCAGCTCAAAGACCTGGGTATAGAAATCAGCAAAGAATAAAGCTCCCGCTGTAAGCGGATATTTCTTTGCATTTGTAACTGCATTTAACAAACCCCCGGCTCAGCCGGGGGTTTTATTTTCAGTAACTGCGCTTTTGTGCGGGGGGTATGCTCCTCGTCCCATTGCTTGGCCGGGTGTAAGCGCAGTGGTGGGGCGGAGAGACTTTTGGTATCTTTTGTTGTTACTTCCGGGGCCGGTAAGGAGTGGTTTCTAGAGTGCATTTTTTCGTGCCCATGTTTTACGCCGTGTTTTTTGCTTGGGAAAGGAGTGTTTTCTAGAACGCGTTTTTTTGTGCCCGTGTTTTCTGCTTGGGAAAGGAGTGTTTTCTAGAGCGCGTTTTTTCGTGCCGGGGTTTTCTTCCTTGCTTTGGGCGCGGGAGAGGGTGCTTTTTGTTCAGAGCAATACACTTTTATCCAGCTGTATAGGAGCAGCGGGGGGATATATTTTATACAAAGAAGATAGGGTCCATTTAATAGAGATGGAAGCGCAACGGACGACAAAACTTTGCCCGGGGCCTTCGCGCTGGTAGTGCTCATTACTCTCTTTTGAGGCCTAGAGGTTGCTGGGCCCTTTCAGAGTTCAAATTCTAGGTCCAAAAACCCTTGCGTAAATTACGGGGATTAGCCATAATATAAAAAGCCCCCGGAGATTTTTATGCGCAAACTGATACTGCCTGTTTGCTGTTTAAGTGCCTTGTTATGTGTGTCCTGCAGCCGTCCGCAGGATAATGCGGCTTCTGCCAAATTCCAGCGGCAGGCTAATATTAAAAAATATGTTCAAAAGGCGCGTGAAATTAACCGCCTAGGGGAAGAGCGTGAAAAAGAGCTGGTGATCATAGACCCGGTGGATCCGGCCCGCCTGACCAACCAGGCGCAGGAAACGGACACCACTTTTCTTTCCCGTCTTTTTGAACGCAGCCGCCAGTCTTTGGAAAAACGCTTGGCGCAAACTTACAGCCAACAGGTTTCCTCCCAGCTTTCAACTTTCTTTGAACAACAGCGTCAAGAAACGCTGGAGGCGGCACATAACGCCGCTTCTCCCGATGACTTGGCGCGCAGTTTGCGTGCCTTGCGCGCAAAGCAAGATGAACAATGGCAGTCTTTTATCACTTCCCAAAGCGGCAAGGTGCGCATTCAACCCAGCCAGCAGTTGCTGGAAGAGATGCAAAAACGTGTAAGCCGCCGTTGTGATGAGTTTATGGACCGGCTTGCTTTCTATTATGGCCCGGACGCCGCCGCCAAGAGCCGCCCGGTGCTCAACAAAGCGGTGGAAGATTTTACCTATGCCTTGGCCAGCGCTTCCACCTCAGAAGAGTTGGATAATTCTTTGGCGCAAATCCAACAGCAGTTTTCCGTCCAAATTAAACAAATTGCAGCCCAATCCGGCGATCCGCTGGGGGTGACGCCGGAGGAAGTAATTACTTCTCTGCGGGCGGATATGATTAACAACCACCGTGTATTGGAAGAACGGGTGGAAACCCTGTACGGCAAAGACGCCGTCCTGCAGGCGCGGGGCGTATTTAACTATTGTTTGGAAGAGACGGGCAAAACCCTGCGCGAAAACGCCCGTTTGAGCCAAAAAAAACGCGCCTTGGCCCATTTAAACCAGCATTATAAACACAATCTGTTGACATTGCAAAAACGCTGGAACGAGGATATTCAGCGGCAAACACAGCGTCCACCGACTTATGTACTTTCTTCACGTTGAGAGCCGGCTCTAACTCAGACGGTGTTTTTGCTACAATATAATTATGAATATAAATCGTTATCTTTTCTATTTTTTTCTTTTTGTTGTTCTTCTTTTGTTAATTGGGTTAGCCTATTTAATCCGCCCGGCCCGCCAAATTGAGCCGGCTATATCTTCTGCAGCTGGGCAGCCTGCGGCTTTATCACAGGAGCCGGTGCTTAATTCAGATGACTTTACCATTATGTTGGACCACCCAGCAACGGATATCCCGTCTGCACGGGATATTTTGCCTGCTTCTGCCGGACAGACAGGTTTGCGGCCTTCGTTCGGGCGGGAAGCCATATCCTATACTCCTTCCGTGCCCGGCCGTATGTCTGTAAAGGCACCTGCTCATTCCTCGGTTCCTTCCGTTAGAAAGACAGTGTTCCCCGCTGTTAAAAATAAAGCGGTTGTACCTGTGGTAAATAATACCCCGCGTGTTTCAAACCGCAGTTTTACTAATAGAAGCGGTGTCGCTGTGCCAAGTGCCAGCCGCGGAAATGCTGCATTTGATGCAGAGGCTAATCAGAAAAGTGCAGAGGCAAGAGAAAACATTTATTCTTCTTTACCCCCGCTGGCCCAGAAAGAACAAAAGGCTTTAAACCGCCGTTTGCAGGGGTTTTCCGCCGGATTGGAGAGGGCCATCGCGCGCGCCGTATTGCCTAGCGGCAAGAGCAAAAGAGAGCAAAATATAGAAAAATACTTGGCCCGCGCCCGCGGAGAGGCACCGTCTATGGATAATGAGGTCTATGGCGTTGAATCGCGCCAAGCCGGCGGCGCGGTGCAGGAAGTTATGCAGCAGCTGGCTTCACAGTCTAAAAACATTGTCAACGATATGCGCTCAAGCTATGGGGATTCCGCCGCTTCAGAAGCGCAGAGTATTATGAACGACTTCCAAAAAGAGATGGGAGAAACGCTAAACGCTCCCGGAGATCCTCAGGAGAAACAAATCCGCGCGCAGGCAGTTAATAACAAATATAACAATAAGTTGCAGCAACTCAACCAAAAAGAATCCTTAAGTAAAATGGAAGCCCAAATGCGGGCCGAGAATGAGGAGTATCTTAAAAAGATTTCAGAGGGATTTGGGCCGGAAGCGGCCGCCGCCGCCCGTCCAAAATTAGAAGAAAACATGCTGCAGAAATTAAACGTCTATGCCACGCCGCAAAGCGAGGAAGAGGTCGCTGCCAAACTGATTGCGTTGGAAGAGCAAAAACAAAAAGATTTGGAAGAAATTGTGCGTACTGCTTCTCAGGGAAAGGGCTGGGGCGATTTGACGTCTATGAAAAATGATTTGACGGAACCGGAAATCAGAAAAAGAGCCCAGGCCGTCCGAGAGGGCAAAATGCCTGTGCAGCCTTACTGGGAAGGGGATACCAGCCGGGAAAAATACAGACAAGCCTGGGCTGATGAAGCTAATGCTTTAGTGCAGCAAATGTCCCAGCTTAGCCCGGAATATGCCGCCCAGGCGCAAGCTATTTTGCAGGAGCAGCAGAGAGCCCGCAATGAAATACGGGACCAAGCTATCGCAGAAGGCACTGATATCAATATTATGCTGGAAGCCGATTTAAACAAGACCAAAGAAACTAACCAAAAACTGCAGCAACTGGGTATTTTGGCTAAAGAAGATTATTATAATAAAGCAAACGACCAACGTATAGAAGCCTATACCCAGCATATGCAGGGGATCTCGGATGATGTAAAAGAAAAATGGGCTCAAAAGGCCCGTCCGATCATGGAGAAATACAATAAGCAGCGGGCTGCAGTGGAAGCGCAAGTAAAAAGCCGGGAAGAATATGAACAAAAAATGAAAGAGTTTGACCAGCAGGAGTTCCAGGAACTGCAACAGATTCAAATAGCTGTGCCTGCTAACAATCCACAGTAAAAATGATTAAAAAAGCCGTACCTGTTAATAAAAGCGCCCTGTCTGCACAGCCGGGGCGCTTTTTGTTCTGAAACAATTTTTATTTTTGTAGGACACAAGATTTTGTTTTAATAAGGGGTATCTTAGCCAAGCGATAACCGTATTTTTATTTGGGCAGCGTTCCGCCCTATTATATGTTTAAAAAGACGGCAAGGGATGCCATTATTTTTCGCGCGTGTCCTTGAGCTCTGTACCGGGGAAGTAATGCATTAAAATTTCCGGATATTCCTGCCCGGCTTCCGCCCGCCCGGCAGAGCCCGTCTGGCAAAATCCCACGCCGTGCCCCCAGCCGCCGCCGTAGAAGAGGAAGTTTTTGAGTTTTCTGTCCTCATAATTGGGCACTACGATAAAATAACTGCTGCGCAGCATGCCGGGGGCTAAATTGTTGCGTATGACGTTTTCTTTGCTCAGTACTACGCTGCCCTTCGTCCCTTTGACCAGCACGCGGCTGACATAGCCGGAACGTCCGCGCTGTTGGGGAATAATAGCCGTAATTTGCCCAATGTCTTTTTTCTGGCGTTTAATGATTTGGCGCAGGTTCTCTTCTTCCACCACGCGGGCCCAGCGGTAGGCGGCGCGGCTGACATGCTTGTCATAGCGGCTGTAGGCGTCCTGCGGGTGTTGCAGAAGTGTTTTAAATTGGTAGGGCTGCAATGATTCTGTGTCAAAGTCTTTATAATCGCTGGTGGGCACCAAATACGGCGTTTGAAACCAGCCGGCGCTTTTGGCGCTTTGCGTAAAACCGCCTGCATTGGCTGAAAACACCCCTTCTATAGGTTTTCCTTTATAAAGCAATACCTGGCCCATAGTGGACTCTACGGCGGCGTTGCCGGGCTCGCTCTCAGCATTTACCCCACCGTATACCTGGCAGTTTTGGGTGTCGCACAAATCATAGCCATAGGCTTTGTGTTTGCCCAAGTGCTTTAGCGCATAGGTGCGCGCCAGCACCGCCTGTGCGCGCAGGGCGTTCATCGGAAAGCCGGACGGCATTTCCGAGGACATAACCCCCATTAGATACTCTTCAATATTGACTAAATTTACCGGAAGAAGGGTATTTCTTTTTTTGTCGTAGATAATTTCCAGCTGTCCGCGGTATTCTTTATCATCTACGCTGGCCCAAGTCATGCCGGCCCCGCTCATGACTTTTTCAATCAGAATGGTCGGCCCTTCCTGCGAAGAGGCGGATTTGGGTGTTACGACGACGGCCCCGCTAAAAACATACCGCTTCCCCGTTGGAGAAACCAAAGCCGCCTTGCCTTTGTTGAGCTCGGCCCGCCAGGTTTCTTTGGCTTGGCCCATAGCCAGTGTTTTCCCTGTGGCTTTGTCGGTAATGCGAAAAGGGTGGGAGGGGGTAAAAATGACGCTTTTGCGGGGGGAAGGCCGTCCGCCTGCCGTAGTGCCTAAAGCTACGCGCAGCTGCTGGAGTTTGCCTTCCAAAGAAACAACGGGCTTTACAATGGTGTGGGTGGTGCGTTCTTTGTCGCGGCTGAGTTCTTTGTCCGTTTTGGTTAGGTGGGGGCGCAGGCGTTTTAAAGCGGCGTTGGCCTGCGGGTCGCCCGGACTGGCGGAACGCAGCATGCGGTATTGGCGGTAGGCGTCGTCGTACTGTTTGTTTTGCTCTAAAGCATTGGCGTAATGGCGGCGGGCTTCGGTAAATTGGTGGTCATATGTTACGGCGGCGCCAAAAGCCTCAGCCGCTTTTTTCCAGTCTTTTTCTTTTTCATAGACTTGGCCTAATAAATAATTAGACAGAGAAGTATGATTTTGGCCTTTGACGGCGCGCTGCAAATTACGCTTGGCCAGTTTGGTCTCTCCCATGCCTTCCTGTGCGCGGGCCAGTTGGATTAAAATAAATTCAGAACGCTCCCCGCCGCCCGGAAGCAAAGAGAAAAATTTTTCTGCATTTTCATATTGCCCGTCGGCCAAATAAGCCTCTGCGGTAAATTCCAGCACGTCCTCATCTTGCGGGTAAAGAAGATAAGCCGACGTCATAATATCCACCGCCTGTTTGGGCGCGCCTTGCTCCAGCGCGATAAAGGCGGCGTTTAAAAAAGCGTCGCGCTCTTGGGTGTCTTTAGAAATCTCAATATATTTCTCCAGAGCGTCTTTTGGGTTTCCTTCAAAATATTTTTCGGCGGCTTGGCGCAGAAGCATTTCCGTCGGAGCGGCAGGGGCAGTTTCCGGCGCAGTTTCTTGCGTCTGTGCCCATAGCGGTACGGCCCAGCAGAACAAAGAGAGAAGGATAGAAAGAAAAATCTTCATATTTACTATAATTATATCAATATGACAGCGCAAATACCCGCTTGGCTCAAAGAAATGGTAGGTCGTAATAAAGCCGCCCTGCGTACGCAGGCGGCAGTTTCGGCTCAGCGCGGGCTGGACCGCGCGGCGTTGCATACGGTATGTGTGGAAGCGCAATGTCCCAACCGCGGGGAATGTTTAAACTGCGGCGACGCTACCTTTATGATTTTGGGCGGCATTTGTACGCGCGGCTGTAAATTTTGCGCCGTTACCAAGCAAAAACCGCTCCCGCCTGACGAAACCGAGCCTGAAAAAATAGCCCAAACGGTAAAAGAATGGCATATCCGCTATGCGGTGCTTACTTCTCCCACGCGCGATGATTTGCCCGACGGCGGAGCGGCACATTTTGCCCGCGTAATGCGCGCTATAACCAAGCTAAACCCGCAGGTAAAAACAGAGCCTTTGGTGCCCGATTTCCGCGGGCGGCAAGAAGATTTGCAAACGGTGCTGGCCGCCCAGCCTGCCGTATTGGCCCACAATATAGAAACCGTACCGCAGCTCTACGCCGGAGTGCGGGTGGGGGCGGACTACCGGCGCTCGTTGGATTTATTGGCGTATTCTAAAAAAATTGCACCGCATATTTTTACCAAGTCCGGTATTATGCTGGGGCTGGGGGAAACTCAGGACCAGGTTAAACAAACACTCAAAGACCTGCGGGCCGCGGGCGTGGATTTGCTGACGATTGGACAGTATTTGGCCCCGTCCAAACAACACCACCCGGTGCTGCGCTATCCGGAGCCGGCGGAATATGACATGTGGCAGCAATACGCGCTGGAAATTGGTTTTGCCGCCGCGGCCTGCGGGCCGCTGGTGCGCAGCAGTTACCGCGCCGGGGCTTTGTACCGCCAGGCATTATTGGCGCTGAAAATAAACGCGGAAAATGCGCCAAAACAGGTATAATACTTTTATGGCAAAAAATATAGTTTTTATTTTGAGCTTATCTTTGGTGTGCGCTTGCGCAGGAAATCCGCCGGCATGGTGGAATCCGTCCGGCGTGTATGACAGCTCCACCGCACCGCAACAGCAACAGGCTGCGGTGCAGCCTTCGCTCCCACCGTCTGCCGCCGCTGAAGAAGAGGAACCTTACCCGGCAGAGCAAACAATAGAGCCGGCTATGGAGTCTTATGAAGAGCTGGATTTGTCCCCATTTGCCCAAACGGTAGAGGTATCTGCCGAGCCGGTGCAGCCCACGGCGCAAGAGACACAATTCGCACAGGCCTCTTCTGCCGCTTCGCAGCAGGAAACGGCTTCTTCGGTGCAGGAGGAACTCCCGCCGGCAGAAGTGGAAGAAAACCTGCCGCAGGACGGCTCCCTGCCGCCGCCGAGCGTTTTATTCTAATCCCTTTTGCCTCATATGCCCGCCTCTCTGATAGAGAGACGGGATTTTTATTTTTTTCTTGGTTGGGTATGGCAAAAAGGGTTTTGGAAAGCTGTCGTTTTATGCCAGACAAAAAGACGCCCCAAATAGTATGGGGCGCCGTGTACAAAGCTTATAGAGCGGAAATTACATCAGGTCTAAGCTGCCGCAGAATTTTTGGGCGGATTTGCTTTCCCCAACGCAGGTAATTTTCCCGTCTGCATATGCTTTAAACAGGGTGTATTCGTTCCAATCTGCTAACCGGCTGACGGCAGAAATACCGTCGGGCAGCAGGGTCATGCGGTAGCCGTTGCAATCCAGCGTCAGCGGATCTTTGGCATCGTTGACACAGCCCGTGTAGCTCTTGAGCCACACTTCCGGGCCCCCTTGGGCCGCTTTTAAGCGGGCCGGGCGGTTTTGGGCGGCTAAATTTAAATTGTCTATAATGGTGGCGGCATTCAAGCGGTCTCCTATTTTTTGGTATTGGGGAAGCACCACCCACCGCAAAAGCACTGCCACAAAAACAACCGCCAGCAGCACAGAGGCCATGGTTACCAACGTTAAGTCATGGGAGTCGCTCTCTTGGTAATCTTCAGGATTAAACTCTATGTCTTTTTTAATGACCACGCTTTTGCTCATTTTGTCATGCAAGGTTTCTTTGTGTTTATCAAAAGCGGCCGTAAAGAAGCCAAAGTAAAAGGTAAAATTGGTTACTAAACGCGAGAGGAGGCGCTTGGTGGCTTTGCCAAAAGTCAGCCGGCGGCCTCGTTTATCCACTACTTTGAGCCCCATTATTCTTTTGCCTACGCTGGCCTGCCAGGGGGAACTTTCCAGCAGGGCGTAATAGAGCCAAATGATGATTAATAAAACCAAAGAAACAGTGAATTCGTCTAAAATCTGCGCCAACACCACAAACAGTATGGCAAATACCGCCAAATCTATCATAAACGCCCAAAAACGTTTCCATACGCTTACATACATAAACACCTCCCTCTCGGGGTAATGGATATATACAGTATAGCACACGCTGGCGGGGCTTGTGTGTTTTCGGGTTCAAATACTTATCATTTTTCTCTTTTAACAACTTCTATCTGGAAAATAAAAACCCCCGCCGAAGCGGGGGTAAAATGAAGACTAAGAATTATTTTTTCGGTTGTGCCGGGGTAATAACTTGTTTAAATTTGCAGTAATGTTTCCCATCAGAATGTAAGTTGTTGGCATCACGCAAATTTTCACCGCATTCCGGGCATTTAACCGTGCAAGTACCCGCGTAATTTAAGACAGCGCAATGCTGGCTTTGCGTTAATATAGGTTCGCCGCAGAGAATGCAATATGTGGCATCAGCAATATTTCTGCATACATGTTTCACGCCGTGGTAACGCTCATCAATGGTCAGTTGTTCGCCGCAAATGGGGCAGACAGAGCTGGCAGAGTTCGCTGCCGGAGCGGTAAGTTCTTGTTTAGAGGGGGAGCAAAGAGCTACAGAACCGCGTGCTTGGCAATGTTGGCCTTGGCCAAGGATTTCTTTCCCGCAGAAAGCACAGTGCGCTGCCGTATCTTTAGGCTGCGTTTTGCATACGTGTTTCACGCCGTGGTAACGCTCATCAATGGTCAGTTGTTCGCCGCAAATGGGGCAGACAGAGCTGGCAGAGTTCGCTGCCGGAGCGGTAAGTT
>CALVFA010000009.1 GCA_944326725.1 uncultured Elusimicrobiales bacterium
CAAAGAGGCTGACCCGCGGAGCGGAAAAAATTGTAGAATACTTGTGATAAGTATATTTTTTTAGGAGGACGTTTTATGACCGTGTCTTACAAAGAGTTGGGTCTGGTTAACACCAGAGAAATGTTTAAAGACGCTATGGCGGGCGGTTATGCCATTCCGGCTTATAACTTTAACAATATGGAACAGCTGCAGGCCATCGTAACCGCCTGTGTGCAGACCGGTTCTCCGGTGATTTTGCAGGTGTCCAGCGGCGCCCGCAAATATGCCAACGCCACACTCTTGCGCTGGATGGCCCGCGGCGCCGTGGAAATGATGAAAGAAATCGGCAAGCCCGTACCCCTGTGCCTGCATTTGGATCATGGTGATACCTTTGAACTGTGCAAAGACTGCATTGACAACGGTTTCTCTTCCGTAATGATTGACGGCTCCCACCTGCCGTATGAAGAAAACGTCGCTTTGACCAAAAAAGTAGTAGATTATGCCCACCAGCACGATGTAACAGTAGAAGGCGAACTGGGCGTATTGGCCGGTATTGAAGATGAAGTTTCCGCCGAACACCACACCTACACCGACCCGGCCCAAGTGGAAGATTTCGTAAAACGCACGGGCGTGGATTCTTTGGCTATTTCCATCGGCACCAGCCACGGCGCTTACAAATTCAAAGTTAAACCCGGCGAAAAACTGCCCGAGCTGCGCTTTGACATTTTGGAAGAAGTTTCCAAACGCCTGCCCGGCTTCCCCATTGTATTGCACGGTTCCTCCAGCGTACCGCAGTGGGCTGTGAAACAAATCAACGAATACGGCGGCAAAATTGAAGACGCCGCCGGCGTGCCGGAAGAACAGCTGCGCAAAGCCGCCAAAATGGCTGTGTGCAAAATCAACGTAGACAGCGACGGCCGCCTGGTGATGACCGCCACTATCCGCAAAATTTTCGCCACCAAACCCAGCGAATTTGACCCGCGCAAATACCTGGGCCCGGCCCGCGAAGAACTTATTAAAATGTATGCCGAAAAGAACCAAAACGTATTCGGTTCCGCCGGTCGCGTAAAATAAGTTTTACAATACACAAAGCCCCCGCTTAAAAGCGGGGGTTTTTTTAGTGCATAACCTCTCTAATGCCAAACCATGCTTGAGTGGCTGCAAGCGGTTATGCTGAGCGTGCACTTTTACTATTCTGCCTCTGGCTCTGTGATAAGAGCAGACAAACTAAAGTCCTTTTGTATATAGGGGCACCCGTTATCTAAAAAAAACCTATTTTGCCACCCAAAACAAACAGGCTGACCTTTTAATACAGTCAACCTGTTGAAATACGGGAAAACTAAAAACTATTTTTTGGAAGTCGCTTTTTCTAAAGCCGCTTTTACGTTGTCCGGGATTTTGGTGTTTTTCAACACCTCATCGGTAGACACCTGAGAACTCATCGCTTTCTGCACCTGAGTGGCCCGGGCATCGGCCTCTTTTTGGGACGCGTTTGGATCACTCATTGCCAAACCGGTTGTTTTCTCAGACAGAGCAGTCTGAGAAATATTTTTAGCCGTTGTAGCAGATAAATCTTTAGCCTGTTTGTACGAAGGAGTATAACTGCCTCCTGCAGAACTGCTGGAAGAGGCTGAAGAAGAAGCCGCGGCGGAAGCCGGTTTATCAGCAGCAGGAGTAGCTCGCACGCCGGGCGTCACCGGAACATATGAAAGCCCTTGCTCTCCGGGCCGGTGCACTGAAACCTGCGTTGTCGGACGGACATTTGTTGCCGTCGTGGTGGGGTGCAACACAGGAACAACAGTAGTGGGGTGCGATACAGAAACAGCAGTAGTCGGGCGGCTTACTTCGGCGGCTGTGGTGGGGCGAGTAACCGAAGAAGCCGTCGTCGGCCGATGCACCGTAGCGGTGGTCGTGGGGGCAGCCGCTAAAGGAAGCGCCGCAAATAACATAAATAAAATCCAGAAATTTTTCATAATTTTACCTCTATACATAGTATACAGCCGCATAAATCTTTGTCAACTGGCTGCCTGCTGCAAGAGCCTTAATGGCGGAAAATCTCCGTCACCCGCCCAAAAATCCCGTTGCACCAGGCTATCGCCATGCCGTAATTGGTCACGGGCACCCCCGCTTCTGCCAGCCGGTGCACGCGCGATAATATTTGCGCGCGGGTTACCATACACCCGCCGCATTGCACTGCCAGTTTATAGTCCGATAGATTTTGCGGCAGCGGGTCTAAACTGGCTATCACTTCAAATTGCAGTTTTTTGCCGGTCTTTTTTTGCAACCAGTTCGGAATTTTTACCCGCCCGATATCATCACACTTATTGACGCTGTGGGAGCAAGACTCTAAAATAAGCACCTTGTCCCCCTCTTGCAAATCGTCAATTTTCGGTGTACTTTGCAAAAACAAATCAAAGTCCCCTTTCAAGCGGGAAAACAAAATGCTAAAGCTGGTCAGCGCTATATCCGCCGGCACCACGGAACTTACATATTTAAACGCCTGGGAATCAGTAACCACCAGCTTGGGTGTATGCTTAGCCAGCCAGCCCGGCAGCTGCGGCGGCTGCAAGCAAATACCTATGGCTTGCCCGTCCAGCAGCCCGCGCAGTGCCTGCACCTGCGGCAGAATTAATCGGCCTTGCGGGGCAGAAGCGTCTATAGGCATAACCAGCACCACTTCATCATTTGCCCCCACAAAACCGCCAAAAATATCATCGTTGGCATAAGAAGAGGCCGGCAAATGGCGTTTAATCGCTTCCAAAA
>CALVFA010000010.1 GCA_944326725.1 uncultured Elusimicrobiales bacterium
GCCGCGTTGATGTCTGAAATATCGGCGTCCACGTCTGCGCTGTTGGCTTTCAAATCCAAAGCCGCTTGCACCGCGGCAGACACAGGCTTATCTGTGTCTGAAGTGTTGTCCACATTTCCCAGTCCCACCTGCGCTTTGGTTACCGCGTGCGGGTTATCCGTGCGGGCCATATGCGCAGATAAAGCCGTCTGCTCTGCTTTGCCAGAAAGCGTGGTGCGGATATCGCTGTGCGCTTGGGCATTGGTGTTATGCGTTTGTACCGCATTTTGCGCTTCTTGGGCAGAAGCGGCGGCGGCTTGCGCACTTGCTTGGGCAGATGTCAAGCTAGTTTGCGCCGCGGCGGCGGCCGTCTGAGCCTCAGAGGCTTTGCTTAAAGCAGAGGCCGCAGAGGAAGAAGCGCTCTCAGCAAATTGTTTAGCCTGATTATATGACACCGCGGCGTTTATTTGAGCCTGCTGGGCATTGTCTGCATTCCAGGCGGAGCGGTCCGCTTCGTCTGAAGCGTCCTCTGCCGATTGGGCGGCGTTGCTTGCGCTTGTTTGGGCGGCCTGGACGGAAAGCTGCGCCGCCGCCACCCCGCTGGTAATTTGGGACAAATAACTTTGTGCATTGGTTTGCGCGGCGGTGCAAGAGGCCGGAAATTTAATAGCGCGGGCTATTTCTTCCGCCTGTTCCTGGGCAATCATCATCGCCTTGTCATAGCCCTCTTCCAACAGAAACGGATCAAACGCCTGCTGGGCTTCAAATTCCGTTTGCTGGGCAAGCGCGGTACGGCGCAAAATCATCAATTTTTCTCCGGCGGGCAGAGGTGGCGTTTGACTTCCTGACATCGGGTAAAGCACGGTATGCAAATCCGGGTCTATAGTAAAATCAGACGTAAGCGCTGTTTCCGTACCGTCAGCATGTATTAAGAAAAGTTGCACATCACTTTCGCTTAAATAGCGGAAAGGGATATCCCATTGGATCGTTTGTCCGTTGCCCTCATAGATTACTTTGACTGCTGTGTAAGAGACCGTCATTTTTTGCTCTCCTGTAAAAGAAATAATTGTTTCACCGCGCAGGCGGCGTTGATTTGCGCCTCTACATTGTCTGCCGCCGTAAAAACAAAATACTGCACTTCCTGGCTTTGTTGGGCAGAAAGTTCGTTCTGCCGACAGAAACGCTCCAGCGCCTGCGCCAGCAAACGGCTCCGGGCGTCTGATGTGCCGCTTTGGGCGCGCAAAGAGCGAGCTTTTAAACGCCAGTAATCCGGGGCGGAAAGTTCGCCGCTTTCTAACGCGTTTTCAATTTCTTTATCCTGATTTTTCCCCGCCAGCACCCCTTGTTGCAGCCGGTTAAATAACACGGCAGAAGAACGCTTCTGCGGCGCCCGCTGGTACAAACGCAAGGCTTTGCAGTTGCCTTCAAAATCCTGTGCGCTAAAAACTTCCTGCCCCATCAAAGAGGCCATATCCGCCTGCTCTGCTTCAGCCAACAGCCGCTCATATCCCGCCGCGCGGCGGCGCATATCCTGCAGGCGGCTTTGCTGCAGGCGGGCCGTCAGCGTTTCTGTCAGCTCCTGTTGAAAGCCAGCCTCTTCTTTAGACGCTTGGGCGCTGACAAAATCTTTCAGCGCTTTTTTATCTATATTTCCTTCTCCGTCCACACACGCCCGGCGCGCCGCAGGCCAGATTTTTTCTCCCAACAAATCCGCCCGACGGGCAAGAATTTTGCGTTGCAGCAAATCCCGCTGCGGCAAAGAAAGTTGCTCTAAAAAATGGCGGTATACTTTTTCCGCCCGGTCCGCTTCCCCGGCTTCCAGAGCCGCTTCCACATTATGGCGCACGGCCTGCCGGCGCAACATTTGGCTTTGTCCGGCCCACTCCTGTGCCTGCACGCCCATGGCTCGCGCTTCTTCTGCGGCACTGTTTACATTGGCCTGTATATATTCCTCCAAAGCGCGCGGCGTGCGTATCAGTGCGGCGGTTTGGATAAAAGCGGACGTACCCGCCTGCCAGTTTTGCTGAGCGCGGGCACGAGTTGCTTTTTGCTCCAGCTTTTCCACTTCCCGGCGCAATACAACATAATCCTGCGCCAGGGTATGTTCCGCGCCGTCTGCGGCTACTTCAGAAGAGGACAGCAAAGACAAAAATTGCTCATCTAAGCGTGCGGCCGCACTTTTTTGGCTTTGCATTTGCATGCCCACAGAAGCAACTTCCGCCGACGGGGAAAAAGCTTCCTCCCGAGCAAAACGCAGCTGCTGCAGCCGTGCCGGAGAAGAAAACCCCCCTCCCGCCGCGGTCTGTTCTTCTGCGCCAGCGGAAGAAGGCGCTGCCTTGGGCTCTGAAGAAAACGCGCTGAAGCTTTTTGCTGCGGCGGCAGAAGAAGCCACAGCGCCCGCCTTTTTGCCGCTTACGCGCTGCTGCAGTTTTTCCCACTCACTCTGCCAGTTCTGCCCGGAAGCGCCAAAGGCGTCTATCGCGCGGTTTACAGCTGCCGGCCATTCATACACTCCTTGCAGCAAACCGGCGGCGGAAGCGGCGTCTGTCCATTCTTTTTTGCCAGACGCTTCGCGCAAAGGACGCGCCAGCATCACCTGCCGGGCCTGGGCTTTTTCATAACGGATTTGAGGTTGATAAACAGGTACTTTCATACAAGCTCCTTAATAACCGCCCTTATAAGAGAATAAACCGCCCAACGCACTGCCCATTTGGGACCACAGGCTGGGACGCAAACGGTTGGCGCGGCGGTATTGCTGCGCCTGGGTACGGTATTGCTGCGCCTGCAAAGAGGCGGAGGTGTTGTTTTCATACATGGCGCGCTCCATATTCTCATTAAGCAGTTCCTGGTCTAACAAAGCGTTTAAGCGGCTGTTTTTTAAAATCATTTGCGCCGTGGCGGAGGCACTGCCCAACCCGCTGGCGGCCAGGGCGGTTTTTTGCTGTCCCTGCAAAGAAGCATAATCACGCATCAGCTGTGTATTTTGATAGGCCGCATCTTCAAAAATATATTCGGAATTGCGGCGGGCGGTTTCTTCCGTCTGGCGGGCCTGCGCTTCGGCGGTGGCCGCCATAGACTGATAATAATCGTTTTCCGCCTTGTCACTGCCCAGCAATGACGCGGCAGTAGACAAAATAGTTCCTCCGGTAAATAAAACGCCTCCTATGGCTCCTCCCATATTAACTCTCCTTATCTGTGAATATACGCCCCGCAGGGGCGGTAAAAAAATACGGCACGAAGCGGGTTTCTCTTCCCGCCAAATAAAATTTCTCTCCGGCTTGCCGCGCACCCAAACGCCGCAAATAATGCAGGGCAACGGCGTAACGCTCATCACACGCGGCGTATAAAAAAGGGTACTGCGCCTGAAACGCCGCCAATACTTTCCGTGACGCACGCCAAAAAGATATCGGGCACTGCTCTACGGCCTGCCCCGTCCAGGACCACACACACGCCCGCTGCCCAAGCCAAGTCTGCGCTTCCACCCCAGCCGCTGCGGCTACACGGCCTTTGTACACTAAAGCCACCGCCTGGGCAGAACGTTTAAAACAAAGCTCCAGCCCCTGCCGCACAGGCAAACGGTACGCGGCCCACATTTCCGCTCTATCCTGTCGGCGCAGTGTGCGGCTGAGGCCGTCTAAATGTTCTTTACAAAGCGGTTCTAAACTAATATCATGAGATAAGAAACTTTGCATACTAAAAGGAGAAAACATGATTTGGATTATATTACTGCTCCTGCTTGGAGCCGCTGTTCTGTACGGCATTTTCTTTTTGTTTTTTAAATTGGTTTGGGTTTTATGTAAAAAACAGCGCAATTTTTGGCCGCTGATTTTAGCCGGGGCGGCTACACTGCTGACCGTAGGAGGATTGATTTTTTCCATCGTTTATACCGGCAACAAACTTCTTAAACCGCTGTGGCCTATTGTTGAAACGATACAGACCCGCACGGAGCCGGTATATGGTTCTCAGCTTTATGTAGACCCCACCTATGGGTTTAGCATTATGCTTTATAACGGTACTGTGTTAAGCGATTGGATCAACTGGAAAGGAAATTCCGTTTTAGTAGGATTGGACACCAATGTTAAATTTTCCCAACAACAAGACCAGGACGACATACCGTTTACTTTTCTGATCATCGGACGTCGGCCGAATGTAGACACCGATCAGGATGCGCATGTTTTGTTGCAACAGCTTATACAACAGATTAATAATTCAGACTCAGACGTCCAATTAAGCTTTAGTGACATTAGCCAGGCATATGTCGGTCCCGGAGCCACTGCCGCCCGCGTGACTGGAAGTATTGATAGTGACGGGCCCGTCATTTTGTTTACGCTGCTGCTTTGCAGACAGGGCAGCGATATGTTTTTTGTAGCCGCAAGCACCTCGCAAAATAACCCGGTAACAGATTACATGATAAACAGTTTCCGTTTAAAAGGAGCTCCTGTTCTGCCGACTCCCATACAATAGGCTGTCCGCTCACATTCTATCTAAAAAAGCAGTAAAGCGCCCGGCCTCTGCCGGGCGTTTTTTATCCTCAGCAAAGCCGGGTAATAACCGCCAGCAGCGTAACGGGCAGCGGATCATCTTGCACAAAAGTAACAGACGGAAAATACTGATGTGAAGCTGGCAAAAGGCGGACATAATCGCACGTTTGCAGCGGGGCCGGCTGGGCATAGCTGGAAGCTGCTTCCCCAATCAGGCGGTCCAATTGGCCCTCACCAACGCCCACTTTCCCGCCGCGGCTGTCTAAGACTTTGAGCATCACCTGCACTGGGCGGCGTTTGCGGTCTTGCTGGGTGCCGTCTGTAAGCATATAATCGGGCGGCAATGTCTGCATAGTAGCCTGGTAAGGCAGCCCGGCGTGGGCGGTATGCACCGCCGCGGGAAGCACAATTTTGCCGTCCTCTACCACCAGGTCCGTCAGCGGGCTGCCGTCTGCCAGCACGCAGAGCGTGCACCTTTCCAAATGATCCAGTCCACTTATTTCTGTAAAAGAGTCCGTACTTTTTTTGGACACACTGCAGTCCAAAAACACTTGATCCTCTGGCTCTTTGCTGGTCAGGCGCGCCAGCAGCCGCTCCACACAGCGCACGCCGTCACGCTCCACCAGCAGCCAGGTTTCGTCATACCCCTGCGAGGGAATACTGCACACGCTGATAAATTTGCCTTGCGTTTCATGGCGCGTCCACGCAAAAATATCTTCCTCCGGCAAATAAGTCAGCGAAAGCAATTTGCCGTCCCCCAGCACACACCAAATTAAATTATCCGGCTCCTGCTGGTAGGCCATTTCTTTGATTTCCTGGTTGAAAAACAAATGACGGGCCCGCAGCGTCAAGTCCCGCCCGGTATAAGAAGCGGTGCTGTACTGATAATAAAAATCCCGCAGCACGCTGCCGCGCGACTGCACAAACAAAGTCCGGTTGCCCACCACAATAGGCGGCACGCGGCTGGCCCCGCGCTCTCCTTCCTGGTGGATTTCAATGTTATACGGAGTCAGCGCCCCGGAACAACCCAAACTCCACTCACTGCCGGCGGTAAACACCAACAGTTTGGCGCCGACGGCTACGGAATTAATAGCATTTAATTTTTTGCCGGAAAGCGTCAGGCTGATGGCGTCGGAATCTTCCAGCGTGCGCAAATAACCGAAGTCTTCATATTCCCCGGTTTTGGAAAACCAAATGGTCTGCGGCTCTTTATTGCTGCCGGCAAAGCCCAATCTGTCCTGATAGAAAAACACACAGCTGGGATAACCCGACTGCGGACTAAAAGACCCTTCCGACCAATCAAATGTCCAAGCCTCGTCCTCTCCGGCCGGGCGCTCTATGCTCACTTGCATTTTTTGTGCATTGACGTAATTTTGCGTCTTAACAATCCCTTCCTGGTAGAAAGAGTCCGCCTGCAGCACATAGCCCATTTCCCCGCTGATTGTCTGACAGCGAATGCGCACATAATACATCTTGGCAGACACTTCCAAACTGCCCAGCGTATTTAAATTCTCTTCGTCTTGGGCTTTGGTAAAATGCTTCACTTTTTCCCAGGTGACATTGTCGGTAGAAGATTCCAAAACAATTTCCCCGTACCAGCTGCCCGTCGTGCGCAGGCGCCAGTCGCCGCTGGTTTTAATCACCTTGGACACATCTTCATAAGCCAGCGTACCGCTTTCAGAAGGGCTTTCCACCCGGTGCCGCAGTGCAAACAATGCCCCCACCTGTGCAGGCGCAAAGGCGTTAAAATCCGCCTCCAAATACCATTTAGTTTCTCCTTGGCTGATAACCTCCCCGGCATTGCAGCCGCCGCTTAACGCATGCGTAACAATCAAATTCGGCGGGGCCACAATCCCCTGGCGGTAATAAATCATCAGCTCGGCCCCGTTAAAATCTCCGCCGGTTTCCTTAGGGGACTCTATACGCAGCACCCCGCCCTGGTTATAGGCTTGGCATCCCTCTGCACTGCAGCGCAGGTTAAAGGCGTATACCACTTCTTCTACATTAAATCCGTAATTGCTGGCGCTATAAAAATGCACCCCTTTCCAATAGGCCTGAATGAAATAGTTCGGGTAACTGACCGGCAAAAAAGACAGCGTGGCCCGCACCCCTTCAGACACGACGGTATCGCTTTTGCTGACCAAGCGCATCTTTTTGGTTTCGTCGGTATTGGCCAGCATAAACGGACCGTCCTTAATGGTCATATCCGAAAGCGTAAAATAGCCGTCTGCGCCGCGCACCAGTTTCTTGGGATAATACTTAGGGTGCACCAAAAACAAGGTTTGCTGGTACTGCACATACTGTACATCAGCCAAATCATACTCCGTATACGGGCACTCCAATTCATACACTAAGCCGTCCTCGTCAAGCAGCGTTCCCGCCGGGGCGTGCACCCGCATATATTCATGGCCCAGCTCCAACACATAGGCCTCTTCTTCCCCCAGCACAAACGGAATTAAGCGCGCATTTTTATTGCTATATTTAGCACTGGCTACATAGGCCGTACCGGGCCGGTTGGAAATACCCCCTTGCGGGTGGACAAAGAAATTACAGGCCGTCTTTAACCAAGCGCCCTGCCCCTGGGCAGAAGCCTGGCTATAGAGGTGCGGGCTTATTTCCCCGCCGGAAAAATTGGTCTGTATGGCATGGATAGGCATATTAACGGGCCTCCACAAAAGCGCTCTCTGCGCGGTGTACATCAAAACGCTCACTCATATTGCTGCGCCGGGCTTCGTCCAAAACCAACGTATATTTTTGCAATACCGTGTGCGCCAATGTGCTGTCCCCCGTCAGAGCCACCGCCAAATCCGCCGCTAAGGCCAGGGAAAACGCTTTCACAAAGGCCGGATCAAACAGGCTTTCATCGTTTACATCGCGCGTATATTCGGCCCGGGCCTGTTCTATACCTGATAAAATCACCCTGGCATGCAAATCCTGGTTAAACACCTCTTTAAACGCGCCGTCCCGCCCTTTGGGGCCAGCGGCAAATACCCTGCGCAGGAACAGACAATCCTGCGGATACGCATACATATACGGCCATTGAGGGCCGCCGTCCCCTGCCAGCAAAGCCAGCGAAATCTGGCTGCCTGCAAAAGCCCAATTATGGGTACGGAGCACCTCTTTTTTCACTGGTTCATAAAACAGACTGCAGCGGCGGGCGCGCTCATCTTCCTGTCCCAAAGAAGAAATAGGCTCCTGTCCTAAATGAGCCAAAGCTATATTACAAATGTCTAATTTTGATACCATTTTATGCTCCTATTTTAATTTATATTAAAATTTAAGTGTTTTTATAATTTATATTTTTATAAAAATATACAATGTATTTTAAAAATTATTATTTTTTAATTATTTTTAAAATAATATACATTTTTTTAGAAAACATATTTTATGTATTTTTTAAATTTTTTCATTATTTTAAAAATTATATTTAATTTTAAAAATACTTAAATTTTAATGATTTTCAAAATCATACATATTTTTTAAAAACAGAAAACATATCTGTTTTTAATAGACTAAACATTTGATCCCTCTTTCCCCTCTGCGGCAGACAAAAGCCCCATTTTCCATATACAAAGCCCTCAGAAAAACTAAATTTTGCTCTTTTGGGCCCTATTTTTAGTTCATTTTGGACAATTTCCGCCTCTAAACGGGCGTTTAAAGCCCTAGGGTAGGTAGGTGCTAGGATAAAACGGCTAAACTGCCTGTAAAAAAGGCTTTTCCCCTTTATTTTTCATCTACAAACCCCAAGGCTTGGCCGCTTACTGCCATTTCTTTAAAAGTTATCCATTCATTTTTAGCACAAACAAAGCCCCGCGGTTTGCCTTTCCTGCCCTGATGATATTTCTTGGAAAGTTGCTCATTTATTTTAATTTCCAAGATTCCGCTCTCTGCCCTTTACCATTTCGCGGAATGTTGCTCATAGACGACATAAACGCCATGCCGGATAACCTCTGCCCTTTACCATTTCGCTGGAAGTCTCCCATAGACGACATAAACGCCATGCCGGATAACCTCTGCCTTTACTACTATTTCTTGGAATGTCGGCCCATTTTTTAAAAGTTGCACCGCCTGCCTCTCCGCCACTTGCTGATATTTCTTTTGGAAAACATTCCTTTTATTTGAATTTTCGGGGTTTGGATTTCCGCCGATTTTTAGTAATTCTCGGCATTTGTTCCCCGGTTATTTTGGCTTAAATCAAGTCTTGCGCCAGGATATCCAGCACTTATTTACCGAATAAGCCCCGCTCTTGGCCTTCTGCGACTATCTAGAAAGAGCCTCCTTTATTTTTCGCCCAGCGGTTGGATTTTCGGCGTTTTGTGGCTATTTCTCATTTGATTTTTACTTGAATAAAGCTAAAGCCAAACAAAAGACGGATTTTGTTTTCTGCAAAGCGCCAAACCACGGGAAAATACTTCCTCTTTTAAACCTGCTGATAAAAATATAAGGGGACGGGGCGCGGGCAGAAGCAAGCGCGCCCCGTAGGGGTTACATATCTACTTCGTCGGTAATAAACAGCGAGATTTTGCCCGCCGTTGCCGTACCGCTGACGGTATAATAGCCGCGGATATAGCGCAAAGCACCCGCCGGCAAGACCATTTTAAACAAGGCCTTGCCGCTCTTTAAATCCGCCAAAGCAAACGACGCAGACAAAAGCTCCGTCGGCTGGCTGAAGCTCTCTGCGGCGGAAGTTTGCAGGCTGATTTTCAGATTGCTCAAGCCGGCAAAATCTTCGTCGGCTTGAGCTACGACCACCAGGCGGTGATGCGCGTCGGCGGCCGCCGTTTGGTCAATGATATGTTCAGACGCGGCGGAAGAAGTAATTTTCTGCTGGTCTGAAAGAACTAACGTGGAATCAATCAACATAGTTTCTCCTTAACTTAGGGGCTGCCGCCCCCTGCCGGGGCCCACTAAGCGGGCCCCGGGTTATCGTACTTACGCCGCGCATGACCCCGCGGCGGGCGGCCCTACAGAGCCGCCGGGCAGTCCGGCCCGACTAAACACGCCGGACAATCCAATTAAGCCACCACGTCTTCGGTGTCTTCAATAGCGTCGCAGATATGGACGGGGATTTCGTTAAACGTCATCAGCGGGCGGGACGTAATCTGGTCCGGCGTGTACTGGACGTTTTGCTTGTTGCTGGTCAGCTTGCGCAAAGCGGCCTTGACGGTGCGGTTCATATACCAGAACGGCTTGCCCAAGTTCAGGCTCTGGATACGCTCTTCCAATTCGCACATATTGTCAATCAAGCTGGCAGGCACATTTTTGACATCAATGTTGCAAATGCGCCCGGCGTAGCGCCAATCCTGTACGGCAAGGCCCATTTTCCATTCAAAATATTCTTTGTAGGCAGGGTATTCGTTGCCGTCGGAGTCAATATGATTAACCAAGCCGTGGTCCACACGCTGGATACCGGCTTTGGAGCCTTTGGGGAAGAATGTGAACACTTTGTCCGTATCCCATACCACCAAATAAATGGAAGAGTTCTGTCCGTCCGTCTCGCCGCCGGCGTCAATGACATTGCGCGCGCTTTCCGCGTCGGTCAGCGTGTTATAGCGCGCGGCCAGGCCGGTAAAGCGTTCCGGTGTTTCCCCGGCGTTGCCGTAAATGAGGTTGCGCGCCATCGTGTTGGACATACCGGCAATAATCGCCTTGCTCTGCCCGGTGCGCACAGACTGCAAGTTGCCGCCTTTTTCTGCGATGAGTTTATCCACCACCGAATAGGCAGAGAGCGTGCCGTAGCTTTCCACCACCACTTTGGTAGTGGCTTTGGCCGGCTCAATGCCTTGGTAGGCGCGGCGCCAGGTGCCTTCGGGGATACCGGTGCGCACGGCGTATTCGTGACCGCTGTCTAAGTTGCTTTCCGTTACCAGCGCATCGCCAATAATGTCATTGGACTTGCTGAGCACCTCAGCAATAGCCAACTCTTGACCGGATTGGTCAAACTGTTTGGCATAGTCCATCAGGTTGTAATATTTATCTGCAATGATTGCCATAAATAAATGGTTTCCTTTGTAAATTCGGTCCTTGCGGACAGAGAAAAACGCTTACTGCGCTTTTCCGTACAACGCCTCGGCAAAAGTCTTGTCTGCAGTGGCGCGCACGCGCCCGGACACAGACGTGTCTTCTGCGATTTGTTGGCTGATTTGATGAAACGTCTTTACCACCGCCGGGTGGCTGCCCAGCCCCGTAGCGTCAAGCAGTGCACGCAGCTCCGGCCCGCCAAAACGCTCCGCCGCCGCCAAAGCGCGGGCCACTTCCTGTTGGTAGCCCGGGCCAAAAAGCTGGCGGGTTTGCTCCGTCCACCGCTGCAAAATTTGCGCCCGCGCATACTGCGCGTTTTGGCGTCCGTCCGCAGCGGCTTTGCTTTCCCACTCCACCAGTTTTTTTGCGGCTTGGGCAGGCAGTTTTAGCTCAGAGGCCAGTTTTTTAAACGACGCAAAATTTTCTTCGCAGCCGTTTAACTCTTCCGGCAGTTTCAGGTCTGGGTATAGGCCGGCAGGCAAAGAAGTTTCCGCCGGGTTATTTTCGTTTGGCCTATCGGAGGCAGAGGCGTCCTCTGCGCCGCTGGGCCCGGGGCAGACTTGTGCAGTCTGCGCCGTTTGTAAATCGGATTGTGCCGCTGGGGAAGCGGTGTTATTCTCTTCAGACATTGTGCATTTCCTCGCTTTGGCGGTTAATTTCGTTTTGCTGGGAAGTGACTTCAGACAAATACTCCGCCTGCATCTGCGCCAAAATCAGCGGCGAAATTTCCGCAATTTGTTCCTGCAAAAAAAGACCAATGCTCTTCTGTCCGCAATGAAACGCGGTGGAGCATGGGTCCCCGGGCACAAAACCATGCCCGCTCACTTGGGCCGCCTGCAGCACACGCCACAGCAGCCGCCTGCCTTGCGGCAGTTTTAAAACGGCGGCCAAATCGGCCGCGTTGCGTTTTTCTAGTGTTTTTTTCTTCATAATTTATGAATGTTTGGAGTAGGAGAAAGGGCATTCTTCTCCGTCTGCACCGCATGTTTTATTTGGTAAGAAAGACCAGCAAGACTTTGGACCGGGGGAAAACGTCCGGCCCGTTTTCCCCCGCCTCTGCGTAGGGGCGTACGATAATTTTAGACCGCCCCGCGCCGCAGCTTTGTTTTAAAGGTAGGTGGCACGCCGGTATGCGCCGCAGCTTTATTTTACAGGTGTTTCCCGTATGCGCACTCACACAAACTGCCACCGGAAAATACGGTTTGCATATTCTTTACAGACAAGTCCGTTTACGGTGCGCCTTCTTGCTAGAGCAATAAATTACTGTGTGCCGGCCTTTGCTGCCGCTTCGGCGGCCTGCGCCTGCAAAAGCTGTTGGCGTTGGGCACGCAGTTGGGCTGTTTCTTCATCGGAGCGGAGCACCCGCGGCGGCACTCCCAGCATATCCAGTCCTTCTTCCAGCGCGGCGTCAAAATTAATTTTATCCAGTACCTGCGGGTTACCTTGCGCCAAATTGCTGGTAAACGCAATGCCTTGCTGTAAGGCCGCCATACCGCTTTGTTTCTGCGCTTGTGCTATCATAGAAACGTATTGCACTTTCATATCGTGTCCCTGTATCTGCGCCGGCGGCAGCGGGATAACGCCCCGCCGAAGCATAATGGCAAAGGTGCGTTCTATCAAAGGGTCCAACAGCTCGTTTTTCAGCCGCTCCAACACCGGCCCCAGCACCAGCATTTTTTCCTGGTGCCGCTCCGCCACTTCGGTAGCGGTCATATTGGAAAAGTTCTGCGCGCTGAGCATTAAAAATACATCAGCAAAAAATTGCCCCTTAATGGTTTGTTTTACGCGCTCTATGCTCTGCTCCAATGCGTTTAGATCCACCGGCACTTGGTAGGCGGGCTTGACGGCTCCGTCTGAGCCGCTGCCGCTGTAGCGCGTCAGGCCGCCGGGCAGCAGGTTGACTTCCCCCTGCACATTGGCAGATACCATCATAGGCGGGTTGGTGTTTTTGTCCAGCGCCACCAGTTTGGTCTTTTGCATTTTTTGCAGCATTTTTACATCGCCCAACGCTTTCCAGCCGGGGCCGCGGCCGTATATGTCGCTGCTGTTGCGCACTTCCCAGCGCGCGGCAATAACCGGGAATTCGCGGTATCCTCCGCGGCGCAGCATTTCCCCCTGCGGCGTAAAATAGGCCGAAAGATAGGGCATATGCGCCACGTCTAACTTGCGCTCGTCAGCCTGCGGATTGGGCAAAATAACGTGCACTACTTTAAACCAACCGCCGCGCTTTTCCTGCGCCGCGCGGCGCACAGAAAGGGGCAGCGCGTCCAAACCAAATTGATTCTGCATTTGCTCCGGCGTCATCCAAAATTCCCGCCCGAAGCTGTTTATGCGCCCTTTCCCGTCACAATCCAGCACATATTCCCCGGCGGTAAACGCCCGGCAGCAGAGTACGCGGTCCATGTCTTCTTCCAGCAGAAAAGCCGCCGTACCAAAGACGGAAATTTCCTGATAAAAACTGTGCAAAGTATTGTAAACATTTGACCGCGCAAATACCTCTTCCATACGGCGGCGCACTTCATGCAGCCAGGTGCGCACGCCGGGCTGTTTCATCAGCTGCCCGTTGGAAAGGCTCAGCTCAAACCAGCTGCGGCTGGGGCTGGTCAGCCCAGACACCATACCCGCGCTGAGTACTTCTACTGCCAGCAGCGGGTCGGAATCTATCAGGGTACGGTGGTCTATCTTGCGCCCGTCGGAAGGGCGGTCCCCATCAAAAAAGCCGCGCGTCGGCGCGATATATTTGGCCAACTCCTTCCAAGTGCTTTGCCATGTTTGCGCTTGGGATTTCATATCTTCGTAGCGGGTGCGGAAAAAATCCGCCTGTTGCGTATCGTTTGCGTTCATAAATCACCTGTAATGTAATTTTTACTGCGTAAAAAGACAGAGAAAGAAGCGTAAAATTTATTAGGATATATTTGTACTGTGCCGCAAAAGCGGCGCATGGGAGGGTGTATGGGATCTGTTATTTTGATTTTGGTATTTGCCGCTTTGGTAGGGTTTCCGGGGTTTTATATTATTACCCGCAAGGTATTTAAAGGCGGCAGCCGCAAAGCGGCGCTTTGGTTGTCTGCACTGGTCACACTGTTGTTGGTAGTTGTGCTGGCTGTAGTGATGGCGGGGGCTCCGCTGTAAAAAGCGGCTTGGCCAGTGTTGCCATTTTATGTGGCGCTGGAAATCAGATTTTTTTAGCCGCGGCTGTTTTCTATAAACAGCGGCGGCATTATATTGCATTTTTTGCAGATTGCCCGCTTATAGCACCCAAGCAAAACAAGAGACCGCGGCAGTTAAAAAAGCTTTTTTTGCCAAATGCCCAACGACATCACGCTAAAACAAAAACTGATTGAGTAAAAATGCTAGATACAGCTCAGAAAAGCGAAAATAACAGGTAAGAAAAAACGCCGGCGGCCCCGCGCACAAAAACACCCAGGCCACAAACAAAGACTAGAACAACTATAAGGCAATTATAGCATAATTTGTAAGTTTTGTCAATATTTATTGTTAGTATTTAGCTATTTCTCTTCTGAAAATTTTTTCATTCTAGCATTATTATTCGTCTAATTTATTTAAGCACTCCATTTTCAAACGCCCATGGCCCAATAATTTTCATGTTAGCAATTGTAGCAAATTTACCCGCTAGCAAAAATCTGTTTAGCGCACGTTTATCTGTCCGATAGCACCCGTTTTTCTGTATAGTCCAGCCCCTGCCTCCTGTTTTCTCACAATACTTTCTATTCTTTTACTACGGATTGTGACGGCACAGGAACAAGGCGCAACCCTCTTCCTATTCCGTACGGACATACTCATCACTTGTCTATGCAAAAACAATCCTCACAGCACTTCATATTCCGTACGGGCAAACTCTCCGCTGCCGCGGCCTATTTTTCTCACAGGCAAGGCAAATGTCAGCGCCAGCGCGTCAGCCAAATCAGGGCTGCGGCCGCTGCGGGCTTTAAGCTCGTCTTTGCTCTCCAGCTTCAGCCGCCCGGCCGCGTCAAAACCATAGCGCACACCGCATAAATCTGCCTTGAGCTCCGCCAACGCAGGCAACGCGCCGCCGGCTTGCAGCCATTGCTGCATTTCCCCCCACATTTCGGCGCGTTTATTGGCGTATTGGCCGGCTTTGAGCGGGGTGGAACCGAAGTGGATTTCCGTCACGCAAAACCCCAGCTGGCGCAACCGGTCTATCACGCCGCCGCCGCAGCCGGCGTCTATAAAAACCGCGTCCGGGCGGAAGGCCTCTATTTCCTGCGCGGCGCGGGCGGCTAAGGTCATATGGTCGGTTTTATGCAGTACTACCGGCGCAAAAGCCTGCAGACCCTGCCGCTTGAAAATAACGCTGCGGTCCGCCCCAAAACGCGCAGGGTCCACCCCCACAATTTTGGGCGCGTGGGCAACTTCGGCCCCGCCGTATTGCCGCGCACACGCCTGGGACACCAAAGAAGAGGATATCAACACATCTTCCGCATCCGCCGTAAAATCGCACAAATACTCCTGCCTAAACAAATGCTCCGGCGTGCGGCGGCGGATTTCCTCCAGCTCCTGCGGCGAAATAACCCCCGTTTCATCGGCGGGAAATACACCGCACCACCAGCTCTCTCCGTCCTGCTGGGCGGCTTTGCGGGCATAGTTGTAAAGTTCGTAAAATTGATTTTGCCCCTTAGGCGTGCCCGTAAACAGCACCCAGCCGCCGCGCGAAAGCAACATAGGCCGCACGATTTCATCAAACACGTCGGGTTTGATTTGGGCGTATTCGTCCAGCACCACTCCGTCGGCATAGGTGCCGCGCAGCGCGTCTGGATTATCGGCCCCCAACAGCCAAATTTTGGCGCCGCTAGGCAGCTGGACGCAAAGCTCCGTTTCAGAAAGCTTCACCCCCGGCAGTGGAGCGCTGAAACATTTGACATAATCCCAAGCGATTAGTTTGGTCTGTTTTAAAAACGGAGCAATATAAAAATAGCGCGGCGCCGGGCGGGAGCACAACAGCGCGCTTTTAAGCAGATGATTGACTGCACAAACGGTTTTACCCATTTGTCGGTGCGTGACCAACACGCAAAAGCGGTGCGTTTCCAATGCCTGGTGAATTAGCGTCTGCGGATATCGCGGTTTATACGGAATAGTAACACAAGCCGAAGCAGTTTTCTTTTTCATTCTTTCTCCCAGCGCACCACCAGCGGGCCCGCCGCCGCGGGCGGCTCGTTTTTACCGTCACTCCACCCCAAAATGTTCTTGGCGGTAAATACGGCAAAAGAAGAAGAATAATTCCCCCGCAGGCTGTTTTGAATTAAAATATCCCCCTGCAAATCCCGCGCTTTTTTGGCGGCTTCGGCAAAATCCGAGTGCTTTTCTTCCCATTGCAGCAGCACCGCCTGCGTCACCCCCAAACTGCGCGCAAAAGCCGCAAAGGTAGGAAGCTCGGCGGCGGTTTCCAGCAAACTGACTGAGCCGTCTTTTTTGGTCACCTCAGTTACAGTAAACGGAGCTACGTCAAAAAACGCCAGCAAACGCTGGCAATACTGCGGGTTATAGGCAGGAGCTTGGCGTCCCGTTTGGCGTTTTACGGCGCCTTTTTGGCGCGTTTTAGCCGGTTTGGAAGCGGCCTTGCCGGAAATGGCTGGGGAGGAGGTTTTGGACAAATGTTTTTTGACGGCAGACATTGGGGAAGGAAGTTTTTCGCAAACCGGGATTTGAAACAGCAGTTCCTGCCCAGGCCCCGGCTGAGAGCCCGCAATTTGCTCTTTTATACTAGGGGCAGAAAGCGCCGCTTCCCTCCCGGGCAATTCCTGCTTCTCCAATGCAGAAGAGGACGCCGACTTGGTAGATTTTTTATTCAAAAAGGACTCCTATGTGAGCATACGACACTCTGCTTTCTGGACCGGAATGAAGGCCCGGCTTGGCAGAGCGAAGTTTATGATAAAAGGTGCAAGCAGAGAGCAAACAACTCTTCTGCACCGCTTGATGATAGATTGAGAAAAATAAGGACAAAAAAATACAAACAGAGGATTGTTTGTATAAATTAATTATAGCAAATTTATGGCTGTTTGTCAAATTATTAGACAACAGAAGCCCTTTTTACAAAAATTTGGTAAATACACTAAGGAAACAGCGGAAAGAGATATCTCCAGCACACAAAAAGATATATCGCTGCGTTTAGAGCAAATCACCACCGACAATTTGCCGGCGGATTTGGAGAAGTGAGAAAAGAAACAAGCGGGACTAGGCCGCCTCTTGCTCAGCGGGCGCCGTCAGCCCAGCGCCAGAAAGCGTCCTCAAAATTAGCCGTACTGTTATAGCGGTAAGAACGGCCCAATGCTTTCTCAGCCGAATAGGGTTTGTAAACGGGTTTTCCGTTGCGGTCCTTCGCCGGGAAACCGGTGCGCGGGTCACGCACTTGCTCTCCCTGTGACATTAAGCGGGTAAACTGCTCAAATTGCATGCGGTTTGACGGAGATAAAGACCCCGCCGGATTTAACAGGAAACGCACCATGGAATAGGCCTGAAAATACCAATCCTGCGCTTTTCCTTTCCCTTCCATGGAGGCCAGGGAGCCCTCCTGCATAAACTCATCAAACGGCATAAAATACAAAGGTTTTCCGCCGCCGCGCTGACCGGTTGTAAAAGAGCGGGCACCGCCAAACATATTACTGGAAGAAAAATTAGCCATCTGGGTTTCTTTGCTGCGCTGGAAATTAAGCGTCTTAAAATCGTTCGCCCACGGACCGCCTTTACTGCCGTTATATGCTTGGTCTTCCATATACACCGCCAGTCCTTCGTCTAACCAAGAAGGGGTCATTAACCGGCCAGTTTTATATTTATCAAAAAACTTCTGCGTAAAAATATGCACCAGCTCATGCGTAAAAACTTCTTTAAGTTCCTGCTGTTTCCCCGGTTCGTCATATACCACGATTTCCCCGCGGGTTGGATACGCCAAGGCACGCGTCCAAGCTTTGGCATTAGGCTCATGTTTTAAATAACTGTTGTGATCTTGATAAACAAAAACGCGCACTTTATCAGACATCATCCACGGGATATTACGCCGCAATGTGGAATAAGCAGACTCAAAGGTCATGCCCATGTTGGAAGAGCTGATACCATTGTCCCGCTTTTGGGTATAAATTGTAAAGTGTGTAGTGGAAGAAGGTATCCACTCCACTCCCGGGCGGAAATCTTTGGGATTATACGGACGGTTGGACGCTACGGAAGGAACAGCTTGCGCCAACTCAGAGGCAGCCGGCGGGATAAACCGACCTGAGGAAACGTTTTCCCGCGCTTGCTGCAGCAGGCGGGCTGCATAATCCAATTCTTCCTGGGCAATCACCTGGCGGGACGCTTCCTCCGCGTCTGCTGCTGTGCCAGCGGCAGGAGCAGCCGCTGATACCGCTCCGCCAGAGCTTTCCCCCGCAAGAAGCGCATTCTTAGTTTCTATTTCTTTTTCTGTAGCGGTCACCGCCGCGGTAGAAACTTGCGTGCCTGGCTGCACAGCTGTCTTTGTTGCTGCTGCAGTAGTTGCATTCTGTGCCGTCCGGGAATGAGAACGGCGGGACTGATTCTGAACAGCGGGGGCTTTGGCTTGAACTTGCGCTTTAGCCCCAGCGTTGGTTGGTTTCTTGGTTGGGACGTTTGCAACAGGCGCTGTTGGAGTGGTGACTGTAGCGGAAGATGAGGTTGTTTCTCTTTGTTGAACTGGTTCAGAACCAAAAGAAGCCACCCCAGCTACTCCAGCTATCCCGGCAGACTGGCGAATCAAATCTATACTGGCCGCCGGAGCTTCTACTGCATTAGAAGCGCGGTCAGCATCATTAGGGTAAACGCCTGTTTGGGCATGCACAACTACATTGACGCCCACCGACAACAAGAAAAGTATAAGAAATCTTTTCATCAAATCTCCAAACTGCGAATTATAAATATTCATTACCTTGGATAATTTCGTAAGTTATCTGCCACATTTGCCCGTTGTTGACCGTAGTATCCGGTACGAAATAAGCTTTTACGATATATTCATTTCCAAAAGGATTAGGGACCGTGCACAGGATTTCTTCACGTATGTCTTCCTCTGGACATATACTAATATCTTCACCGTTTCCAGAGCAATACATATAAGGAACGCCATTGTTTCCTACCCCCATCAAGTCCCGGGTAAAAGCTTCCGGCATTTTTTTAGCCCACAGGGAATTAACCTCTGACATACACGCCTGTATAACCATTTGGGCCGAAGCTGCCCGGCGTGTACGCCGTGCAGAAGTAGTGCGCGAAAGAGAAGCGCGCAACAACATGGTAGCTATACCAGCCAAAATAACCGTAATAAGTAAAATCTGCATTAATGCAGCGCCTTTTTGGTTTAATTTCATATAGTGTCCTCTCAATATCCCATAGGCATGGCAAAGGTTTCTTCTACTACATCATTAACCACAGGCCGGCTGTTCAATTCCGTAATAACCCGCACAGATAACAAACTGTTAGTCCAACTCCGGCTTACAGAATCCGCCATGAAAGAAGGGACATGGTAGTCGCCGGATATGTACTTAACATTACTGAGTAGCAAATCATCATCCGAAAGCATTGTACAGGCACCGTTTCCGTTTGTATAATGGTTGCCGCTTTCTATGCGGTAAATAGCTCCTCCGCGGGTAGCCCCAGACGGAGAAATATTCTCAGTATCCGTTCCGCATACAAAACAGTAGGTAATATACTTGGCAGAAGAAGAAGTCATCGTTCCTTCCGCCGTAGATTTTACTACGCTAACAATCACATTTCCTTCACTATCTACATTTTGTGCTATTTGCAAAAGAGCAACAGGGTTCTCCCCACACTCAGCAGCTCCTGATACATAATCCACTCTGCTAGATTGGAGCATATCCGAACGCAACGTACGCAAGAAAGTGGATAAATTATTCCTCAACATAATCCGGCTCCGCCCCACCCCTGATTCACGGGCTGCTGCACGGGTAAGGGAAGCAAGCGCTATGGCAATTAACCCCACAATCATAACAGCCAAGAGCACTTCCGTCAGTGTAAAACCTCTACGGAGAGAAGGGAATTGACGTATTAAAGATTTTATATATCTCATAAAGTAAATCCATTACAGGAAATTTCAAAAATAAGAAAATACGGATCCCTGGAAGAAAAATCAATTATTCCCGAATCCACAAAAGAACCATCCGCATTTTTTCTTACCATCCGATCAACTGCCCGTGGTGTATACCCGCTCCCATTTCTGGTAAGAATATAAGAAAAAGAAGAGTTATTTTTGTCACAAATAGGAGGAAGCAAGCAATTAATGCTATGACGACCTTCGGCACGGGGATCAGCAGAATCCTCCCCCGGGCACAGCCCTTCCCCAATATTATCCGTAATTTCGCTGTCTAAAGTCATTCCTTCCGGATATACATATACTTGTAATTTTTGGGAAGCGCGCTCCATAGCCAAAACCATTTCTTCCCGCAAATCAGGCTGAGAAGATGTGCGCGAGGCTGAAAGCAATACCGCAAAAGTTCCTGTAGCTACCAAAGCCAACAAAGTCATAGCTATGAGCCCTTCTAAAATTGTAACACCCTTCTTATCGTTCCACCATTTTTTCATCGTTTCTCCTCAGACTATTCCAAATTATCCAGTACCTGCCTGTCTTGGCCTACGGACATAAAATAGCCACTGGAAGAAGAATATTTGCTTCCTGCATTGGTGCCATCACCCATAGCCCCAACATAGACAATATTACTAGGGTTATCCCCCAAAGCCACACAAGGTTTTGACCCAATAGGATGGGTGGTACCGCATAAAATAAAACTATAGGGAACATCAAAATCTTTCCAATCTAAAAAATTACAGGCAAATAATTGAGAAACATCGCTTGGTACACGATTGCCTGGAATACCGCTGGCAGCAATATCTAAACATCTTTCAGAAGCATAATCTTCTGCTGCACTGCCCAAAAACCCCCCTGACACATCAGAACCCTTGGTATATTGATAATAAGACCGGCGGGCTTCCGCTAATTTTTTCAGAGCCGCCTTGGCGCGGGAATTGTATATATCATAACGCACGGAACGAATGGCTGGCACCGCAAAACTGATTACCAGCGCAATAACCAGCAATACAAAGAGTATTTCCATCAGTGTGAACCCTTTTTTCATAATCTTTTTCCTTACGGGTTTTCTTTGCCGCCCAAAGTGCCATAATAGCAATAAGAGTATCCCCTATATTTGGCTGGCAGCTTAGCATCCTCACGTATCTGTACACAAGCTACCGGCTGCTGAGAACTATACGCTTTACAGGGATCATCTGTTTTTTCATCACATGCATAATACAGAAAATATTCGTTACTCCAGTCCCCTTTTTCTAAATAATTACATTGCATTAACATCAACGTAGAAAGATATCCCTGTCCATAAAAACTGGAGGAAAGGAGACAACCATCGGCCGTTGGGTTAATTATAGCCTCCGAAGAAAATTTCAGTCCGGGATAGTCAGTTTTCATTCGTTGGATAGAGTTAGCCAGTTGGTCTAAATTGGCCTTTGCTTGTGCCCAACGTGTTTCCGCCACCCCATTGCGGTAGGAGTTAGTAGCAAAAATCGCCAAAATGCCAATAATTGTGGCGGCCACCAACAATTCCACTAAAGTAAATCCCTTTTTTTTGCACATATATAAAAGTTTTTCCAGCATAATAGCCTCACACTTAATTATGGTGCAAGTTTCCTTGTTTGTCAATATAAGCACACTGGTATTCTGAGAGTGAAGCCTCAGTATTATACATACATGCTATCCACTCCCCTCTGCACGCTCCACAAGTACTGTCGCTGCCTTGCAAACTAAATTTGTACAAATAGCCTTGATAGCGGGCATTGGAAAAAGGAATTTCCCCCAAGTATTTGTGACACTGCAAAAAAACTTTCACATTACTAGAGGTAAGTTCGTCAGGGCATTCCGTCCAACTGGCATTTGAAGTAAATAAACTAGAATAAGATATGGACGGATTATCCTCATGCAGCATACGCACCGCATTGCCCAGTTCGATCAATACCCCTGTAGCAGCCAAATACTGATTGCGTTCCTGGGCTTTACGATAGGAAGGCACCGCGAACATAGTTACTAGTACGGCAATTACTACAACTACCAATACTTCCACCAATGTAAAGCCGCCGCGCCGCCGGACAAACTGTTTAAGAGGAGACAAATGCATAACCGCTCCTTATTGACCGCCGATTTGGGACAGTTTGAAAATCGGCAGGAAGATAGAGGCCACCACAATACCGATTAACACACCCACACCGACTACCAAAATCGGGTCAATTACCGCAGAGAAACGGGCAATAAACTGATCTACGTTGTCGGAGTAGAACTTAGACAGTGTAGCGATAATGCCAGGCAATTTACCGGACTCTTCACCCATCAGCATCATTTCCGTCATCAGCCCGGGGAACACGCCTGCCGCCCGGAAAGAATCGGAAATAGAACGCCCGGCCGCCACGTCCGATTTGGCTATACGAAGCGCATTTTGAATAATGACGTTTGTGTTGAAAGATTCTTCCAACACGGCAATAGCGTTCAAGATCGTCACACCGCTTCTAAGCAACGTAGCCAGCGTAGTCAACATACGCGAATAATAAATATTGCGCAGGAAATTGCCCAACAGCGGCACAGAGAGCAAGAAAGAGTGCCAGCGCTTTTTCCCCTCAGGTGTTTTAATGTAGAAACGGAACCCAAAGATAAGCACAATAAGCGCCACAATAATCAAAATACCGTGGTTGACAAAAAAACCTGACACCGACAGCACAATAACGGTAATCATGGGCAGCTCAATATTAAAATCTTTAAATATTTGCGCAAAAGTCGGCACAATACCTAAGATAAAGTAAATTAAAACGCCTACGGAGGCCACCATCAAAATGGCCGGATAGGTAATAGCCGTAATAATTTTGCTCTTCATAGCTTCCTGGGTCTTTATGTAAAGGGCAATTTGGCCCAAAGTTTCAGCTAACTGCCCGCCCACTTCACCGGCCTGCACCAAAGAAAGCCAAATATTATTAAACGTCTTTGGATGACGGGCCAAAGCAGAATGAAGCGAGTTCCCTGCCGCAATATCTTTAGCTACTTGGTTGAGCACCACCCCTAAACGCGGATTAGATGAATATTCACTAAGCAGCGAAATGGCACGTACCAAAGGTACACCGCCGGCAATCAGCGTAGAGAGCTGTTCGGCAAAGAAAGCCAGCACATGGCCGGGCACTTTGCCGCCCGTTTTTTGACGGCCGCTTGTCTTTCCAAACAGCGTACCGCCCGTTCCTTCGCGCACTTCCAAAATAATAAACCCTTTATTCTGAAGTGCAAAAATAACACGGTCGCGGCTTTCGGCATTAATGCTGCCTTTAAGCGTTTTGCCAGATCCGTCTTTCACTACGTAACTATATTTTTGCATAAAACCCCTTTAATCCTCTGTAGTGACACTTAAAATTTCGTCCACAGTCGTCAAGCCTTTTACCACTTTACGCCAGCCGTTGCCGCGCAAATTTAAAGCGCCGGTGCGTTCCATGGCTTTACGCATTTCCACCAAGTCCTGCGTTTTATAAATAATATTGCGTACTTCTTCATTAATCCGGTACACTTCATAGATAGCGCGCCGGCCCAAAAATCCTGTCCCTACGCATTTAGGGCAGCCTACGGCTTTGTAGAAAGTCCAGGTGCTGGCCTCGCGCGGATTGAAACGGCCTTCATTGATAATTTTGGCAATTGTAGCCGGATCGGGCTGGTAAGGAACCTTACAGTACGGGCACAAAATACGCACCAAGCGCTGCGCCGCCACCAACGCCAAAGAACTGGAAAGAAGGAAAGGCTCCATCCCCATATCAATTAAACGCGGAATAGCGCCCAACGCATCGTTGGTATGCAAAGTAGAAAGCACCAAGTGACCCGTTAAGGCGGCTTTCAGACACGCTTCTGCCGTTTCGTTATCGCGCACCTCACCTACCAGAATAACGTCCGGGTCTTGACGCAAGAAAGAGCGCAGCCCCGCCGCAAACGTCAACCCGATTTGCGGTTTTACCTGTACCTGGCTGATACCTGCCAGTTTGTATTCCACCGGGTCTTCCAAAGTCATAAAGTTAAGCTCCGGCGTACGAATCGTGGTAAGTACGGCGTTTAACGTAGTAGATTTACCAGAACCCGTAGGCCCCGTCAGAAAAATAAGTCCATGCGGCAAATGGGACGCTTCCAAAAAGGCTTTCTTCTGTTCCGGCTCAAAGCCCAATTTGTCTACGTTCATCTCCCCGGTACCGCGGTCCAATACACGCAGCACGAGCTTTTCCCCATATACTGCCGGGCATACAGACACACGGACCTCAATGGTGCGGTTCTGGTATTTAATACTAAAACTACCGTCCTGCGGCAAACGTTTCTCCGCGATATCCAACTTAGACAAAATTTTAATACGGGAAATAATGGCCGCCACAGAGTCTTTGTTAGGCGGAGTACGTTCATACAAAGAGCCGTCTATGCGGAAACGCAAACTGACACGCTCATCAAACATTTCCAAATGAATATCTGATGCACGTTCCGATATAGCTTGCTTTAAAATAGCGTTTACCAGTTTAATGTATTGGGAAGAAGAACCAGAGGCTTTATCCAAATCTAAGCTGCCCGCTTCTACCTGTACATCTTCGTCAGCGGCGCCAACCACCTCTTTCACTTCCCCAGTTTCTTTAACTACTTCATCCAACAAATTTTTATGACCGTAAAAAGAGTCCACCACCGCCAAAATCTGGCTTTTGCTGGCGATAAACACCTGCACCTCTTTTCCCGCCATCATACGCACGTTATCAATTAAAAATAGATTTGACGGGTCATACAAAGCCACCGCCAGCTCATTGTCTTCAATAAACAGCGGCACTACCAGATTTTCACGGGCAAACTTTTCAGGGATCAATTTCTGTAAGTCCTGTTCCCGCTCCGGGATTAAAATGCCATTTTCTTTGGAAGCGTAAGGGAGGGAAAAATGTTTTGCCAACGCGGAAGTTACCTGCTCTTCCGTTGCAAAACCAAACAATACAACCGCCTCTGCCAACGTAGAATTATTTTGGCGCGCATACAGCTCAGCGCGCTGCAGCTGCTCGGCGTTAATTGTACCCTGTTCCACCAAAATTTCACTTAGTTCTTTAGCCATTTTGCCTTCCTTTACACTCTCAATTCAGTACAAATACCTTTTTTGCCGCTTGCCCCCTTTTTAGGAAACAAAAGGGGGCAAGCAAAAAACTTTTAGCAGGACCCTTTTTCTTTATTCCGCCAAAATCGTCGGCGTAATAAAGATAACCAAGTCCGTCGTGTTCTTAGAGGTGCTGCGGCTGGTAAACAGCCAACCCAATATAGGGATATCACCCAACAGGGGCACCTTGCGGGTCTGGTCCGTTTCGCGGGAAGTTAACAACCCGCCGATTACCACGGTCTGTCCGTTCTTCACACGCACCAACGTAGAAGCCGCACGGGTAGTGGTATCTTTGGTATTGTCAAAACCGGAGCTGACCAAATCGGAGTAAGAAGGCTGCACATATAATGTTACATAGCCTTCGCGGTTTACCTGCGGTGTCACTTGCAAGGTCAACCCTACACGTTTTCTTTCTGCACCGGCTACCGTCAGTGTATTATCGCCGCCGCCGGACTGGGACTGCGTGAAGCCTACCGTCGCGTCCGTAGAGGTGGTAATCGTAGCCGTTTTGTTATTCAAGGTCACCACTTTGGGTTTACCTAAGTATTTGGCTTCACCGCGAGTAAGCAAGCTTTTCAAAATAATTTTGAAGGCTGTAAAGTCTAACACACCGCCCTCGCTCTCATTTTCGCTGGACGAAGAGCTGCTGCTGCTGCTGGAAGAGCTGGACCCCGTATCGTTTAAATCTGCATTGCTGGGGAAAATCCAATCCCATCCGCTTAATTTTGTCGTTCCGTCGCTGGCATAACCGCGCATATAATCAGAAGTAATTTCGCGTTTCGGTCCGGAGAAAGAAACAATCGTACCGTCCGTACCGCCGTATTCAAAGCCCAACGTCAAGCCGCTGGTCTTGCTCACTTCCACAATCTGCGCTTCAATCAAAATCTGAGGCGGTTTAATATCCAGCTCGGCCAAAATATTTTCAATTTGCGGGAACACTTCCGCCACATCGGTAATAATGAGCTTGTTGGTTCTGGGATCTACCGCAATTCGGCCCACCGGAGAAAGCATGCTTTTGACAATGCCAATGATTTCAGCTGTACCGGAGTAAGCATCTCCCCCCGTATTGGAAGAGCTGCCGATTCCACCGTCTGAATAGGAAGAAGATGAATAGCTTCCTAAGCTGGACCCCGTTGTAGAAACGTCCTGCGGCATAATGCTGTTGAGTTCGCTGGAAGGGGAACCGATGGCCTGCAAAGAAATATAGCTAAGTGTATAAATCTTGGTGATCGTATCCGGCGCATCATTGGAACGTTTGGTCACCACATAGCTGTCACTTTTCCCAATGCGCTGATAGGTCAGCCCATGCACACGAAGCAAAGTATCCAGTGCTTCGCGAACTGTCACTTTTGTAAGCGAAGCCGTTACTTTTTTATTGGCAAATTCTTCGCTCATGATAAAGTTGATGCCGGCCTGGGTTGTAATACTGTTTAAAAACGCGGAAATAGGCACATTGGATACGCGGATGGACACTTTACGCTCCAACGGCGAAGCCACTTCCGTTTCCTTATACAGATCAGGTTCTCCGGACAACTTTACGGTTTCCTCAGCCATAATGGTGGTGGCCTCTGCTACGGAGTTCTGCGCCATCGCAGGCACAGCTACGGCAGCCGCCATCAACAAAGCCAGAAAAACTCCTAACCGATTTTTCATCTATCCTCCTGTGTGTAAACAACAAATGATTTTACTTCAATTCTACATTCTTTGTAAATTTTTGTCCTTTATATATAAACACTACAGAATCAGGCTGAACGCTCAAAATACGCGCGCCCAAGACACTTTGTCCCACGGAATAAATTTTATTTCCGATAAAGACTTCCTGCCCAATAATACCGCTGACGCGTATTTTACCGCGCACTTCACGGGCCGGATTGCGCAGACGGTCCAACTCTAACTGGCGCTGACGTTCCAGCTCGGCTAAACGGCGTCTTTCTTCTTCCGCTTTGCGGCGGCGTTCTGCTTCTAATGCCCGCAAACGCTCCTCTTCCCGATGTTTTAACAATAAGGTATCATCTGAGGAAAGCGTTGGATCCCTGTCCGTAGGCGGATTATAAACCACTAAGGATTCTTTTTGGGGTGCGGCCGCAGCTGTATTCGGCTCATTCTGCAGAGGTTTGCCCTCAACGGCAGGCATTGCAGAGCCAGGCGCTGCCTCTTCCACGGCAGGCACAGCCGGCTGCACCTTTTGCGTATCTATCAAATCTTCTACCACAATCTCTTCCGCATTTACTTTAGCCGCCGCATCAGTGACAGGCGGCACCGCCGCTTTGGCCTGTGTGGCTGCTGCCGGGACAGATTTCGTATTTACAGGTGCCTTGGCGACAGCCTGTTTTTTTATTGAAGCCGGTTGCTTGGCAGAAGATTTTACAGGAGCTTGCGCTTTAGCGGCATTGACTTCTGGCTCTTCAGCAACAGGAGCGGCCGCTTCTGTTTCTACTGGCAACTGCAAATCCGGCATAGCAGGCGCAACCTCCGCAGAAACCCAAGAAGCTTGCAGGAAGATACACGCGCCTAAAAACATGCAGAAATGTTTCATTTTCATTTCTTCTTCCCCCCTGCCACATCTTTAAACATTTGCGCGGCTATTTTCTCTTTTGGAAAAATCGTATTAATGCGCAGCGTAATAGAGTTTTGTCCAAGCACTTCTGTTCCTTTAGTAAGTGTAAACTCTGAAATACGCAAATATTCCGGCCGGTTTTCTATATTTGCCAATAACTGTCCGAATTGGGCATAAGAAGCTTCCACGGACACCGGAATCCCCACTGCTGTATAAGTGGAATTGGTATTATCCTCCGCCTGAGAAGAGCCCAACTTGGGCGTTAAGTGCGAATCGCGAAAGATAGACACCACTTGTAACAGCAGCCAGTCATTTTTGGCAGACAAATCCGGAAAACGAGGTTCCAGGTCCAACAATTTGCGTTTGCTGGCCAAATAGTCCTGCTCGTTTGTTTGTTGGGCCAGCACGGCTTCCATCTGTCCGCGAATATTCATTTCTTTTTCCTGAAAAGAAGTATTAAAATAACGATATCCCAAAAAAATCACAATGATCACCACAATCTGTTTCAGGAAAAGCTTATAATTTCCCTCTTCCATTACCAGCTTAATGTCATTGAGCCCTTTTTTTATAGACTCCACTATTTTGTTAGGAGATTTTACCGGTGCCGTCATTTTTTGCCTCCTTTGGAGCAAGTAAACGTAAACGAGGTTTGCATACCGCTGTTCGTATCCACTCTCTTTGTAGAAGCGGCCTGGGCTCCGGTAGCTAAATCCTTATATTTGATTTCCGCCGTATTACCGCACAGAGCTTTTATGGCGGGCATTTGCACCAGCTTATCATAAAACTCTTTACCTACAGCCAAATCCTGAGAAGAACTTCCCGTCTTAATAAACCCTTCCAAATTTAAAGAACGGACATCTCCATTTTTAGCCGGGAATTCCTCCCGATATGACAGGGTGGAAATCCACATAGGCGTTGGAATAGCAGACACAATATCCACCAACAAAGGCGTAATGGTGTTGCGCTGGGTCAACTTTTCCAAGTTTTGGTTTTGCGTTTTAATACGGCTTAAATTGCTTTGAATTTGGCTGGCAGTTAAACCATCAAAATCAGCAATAGGCTGTGTATTCTGGCGTTTGGCCTGGGCCAGCTGTGCCATCTCTGAGTGCACACTCCACCAACCTTTTACCAAAAGCAATAAAAACACCACAGCCACTGCCGCCACTATCTTCCAAAACATTACGCTGGCGTTGAACTCATATTCACTTAAGCGATTCCCTTTAATAAAATCCAAATCAGGGCTCTTGGAATCATAAAACTTCATGCTGGCGCCAATGGCCGCTATTTCTCCGGCCGATTTGGTTTCTATTCCATAGACTTCACTTAAGTTCCATTTACGCACCGGTTTTTTAGAATCAGCCTCCAAAAGCGGCATCCAATTTTCCGTATCACAGCCCATGATTACCGCTTCCTCAAAGGGATCTCTTTCCAATTGCTTGGCAATAAATTCCGTACAATTGGTAATCTCAAAACGACGGCGTTCTACTGGGAGTGAGCCTGCAATTTCCACTTCACGCAACAAAACGGGGGCATTTTGGTTGATAAAAACAAAACTAGCCAAATCCGTCCCAAAGAAAGAATAAATGCGTCCCGAAGCGTCCACTGCTTCTTTATCACTGTCACAAAAAGCACGGCTTAAAGAAAGAGGCGAGGGCTCCATAGCCACCGGCTCAAGTCCAACGCTTCTGAGCCCTTTTTCTATGCGTTCTACTACAGTTTTGGGAGTCATGGTAAAAATGACGCCCAACCGTTTCTGTTTGGTAGCAGCCGTCTCAAATTCATAGACATAATAGGAATACAGCGTCTTTTCAAACGGAAAATGTATATATTTGCGCGCCTGCAGAGGGATTGCCTCTTTCCAATGCTTTCGCTCAATCATCGTTGGAATAACGAAATGACGAAGCAAAGAAAACGCAGGAGACAATGACACCACCACTTGGTTTCCATTCCACTTCTTTTTAGACGCTACTTTTGACAGCGCCTCCAACCAATTGGGCTCAGAAAAGAAGCCTTCATTTAGTTCCAAAGGTTTTAACTTACTGCTGTCTACTTCTGAAATAGGTACGCGCAATAAAGACTCCAACACAATTCCCCCGTCTTTACGGGAGCTTTGCGCAATATACATTTCGTCCAACCCGATATACAACCCCAATGCCTCGGGATGGGCTTTCATGTTTTTACCTATTAATGTGTCTGCGATATTCATTAGGCGCCGTCCTCAAAAAATCATTTGCCGTATTCCTCGTAAGGCATGTCATACGGATTGGTCACACCCTGAGCAGGGGCTTGTCCGGCAGCGGGCTGCTGGGCAGCATACGGATTCGTAACACCCCCCTGAGCAGCTGGTGCGGCATAGGGATTAGTTACTCCCCCCTGAGCAGAGGCAGCCGGCACGGCATAAGGATCGGTCGTCCCCGCTCCATAAGCGGCATAGGGGTCCGTTACGCCCGAATTTTGCATGGCGTAGGCATCAGCCGCCTGGGTTGCCGTGTTTTCAGTGGCAAACGGATCCACGATTTCCGGTTCAGCCTGCTGGGCAGGGGCCGATTTCATGATACGGGCCGGCTTATTCCACAGACGGGCTGTTTTATAATTGAGCTTCTTATCCTGAGTGGAAGCCGTTGCTTTCTGCGCAGGCTGTGCATTGGTACAAGCTACTTCAATTTGGCGGCGGATCGTGCGTTTGCCGCCCATCACGTCCGTAGCGGTCAAAGCCAGCGTATAGGTGCCGCAGGCCAACTCAGGGCCGATAATGCCTTTGCGTCCGTTCCAAACCAGCTGATGATAAACTGGAGAGAATCCTTCCAACTGGCGCACCACATAATAGCCGCCGTTTGCGGCATGCTGCACCACTTGGAACAGCCAGTTGTCTATGGTTTCGGCCGTTTCAATGACAGAAAAATCAATGGCAAACGCTTCCCCAGCAGCGGGGTCAATTTCATTGCTCACAGGCACTACCGCCATGCTCAGCAAAGGCAATTTGCTCACGGAAGCCGCCTGAGGCATAGAAGCAGGCAGCTCGGAATCAAAATCAAACACAATAGATACGCCGTCTAAATTGGCGAACTTGGCCGGGGGTTCTTGATCAAACAAGCCCATATTATAGCTCAGTTTACCGGAAGACAACCCTTTGTGCACCAAGAAAGAATTGAGCGCCATGGCCTGGCGGATACCGGCTAAGGTAATGTTATCGGTATAAGAGCCCGGAGGCAAAATAACATACCCGGCGCCTTGCGTCAAAGCCATCAGCGTATAAATCTCGTCCAACAGCGGCATGGCTTCCGGGCGGAATTTGTAACCGTTAAATAAGACATCACTGTCAATATCAATAGCGTCGGGTAAACCATCGCGAAAATATACGCGCACGCCCTCTGCTTTTTCCAGCTTGGCAATGGCGGCTTTTTTCATGCTGTCTAACTTTTGGCTGGTGTAAATTTGGCGCGCCTTTAACGCAGACGGCGTGGACAAGTCTGTAAACGTGCTTCCGGTGGACACCGTCTCTTGTTGAGTGCTCTGTCCGGGAGCTTCTACGATTACGTCTGCTTCTTGCACCTGGCGGTCTTTGGAGCGCATTTGCGCTTCCAAAGCGCGCTGTTGGGCTTGTTGCTGCAACAGCGCCTGCTGGCGGGCCTGCTCTTGGGCGGCCAACATTTCCGCTTCTTCCTGCCCTTTCATAGCCACAGCATCTTGTTCAGCCGTATAAGTCAGGCCTTCAGAATCCAAATAGTTTTCAATAGGCGCATTTTCCGCATTCATCTGCGCTTCCAGCACAGCCGGGTCCTGACCGGGCTGCAGCCGTCTGGCTTCACCCTCTTTAAAGTTGACGTCCACTTCCACCGGGTCTTGAATGCCTCCCATGCGGTTATGAATCAAATTGATATATTTATTGGCTTCTTCCACTTCGGCGCGGGAACCGTTGACCAACACATCAATCAAATAGTCCATCGCTGCTTCGTCCTGATTTGCCTGATAAAGCTGTATGCCTTTTTCCAGCTGTTTAGCGGAAGAAGACGCGGCAAACAAAGCGGTGCTGCCCGTCAACAAAGACAAGGCCAGCAACGCTGCCAAAAATCTGACTTGTATCATTTTGAGTATTCTCATAGACTTGTTTATTGCCCCTTATTTTAAATAAATGGCACAACCCACAGATAATTATAGCAATTTACATCTTTTTGTAAAGACTTTCCCGCACGAAAAAAAGGGCGCGCGTTCCCGTAAAAAGTATTCAAGCATAAATAGGTACCGTCTGGCAAGCGGAATTTTATCTTTATTTTACGCCTGAAAATATTTTTTCTTTGTCACCGCCGGCATACATCTTCGTCGGAGCTGTTATTTTTCTAGTCGTTTCAGGCGGTTCTTTGCCGTCTGGTTTTCCGGATAGTAAAACAACACATTTTGCAAATAACGTTTGGCCTCTTGTGTGTCTTCCGCTTTTTGCAGCAGCGACGCCAAGGCCAAATTGGCGGACAAATCGTCCGGGTGTTTCTCCAGCACTTCTTCCAACAATTCTTTGGATTTTATATCGTTTCCCGTCAATGTAAAATAACGCGCCAGTAAAATAGGTCCGTTCGTATCCTGCGGATATTGCTCAATATATTCCTCCAGCCGGGCGCGCAGCTGTTTTAATTTGGCGCGCGGGGTACCCTGCAAATTTTGGATTTGGTCATAATACCCCTGCAGCTGTTGGGCCTGGGCCAGCACCGGCGGCAGTTCTTCCCCTTTGTCATATAATTTAGCCAAGCTGCGGCGCAGAGATTTGTCCAGCGTATCAATGGTCAACGCATTTTTGTACACCATTTTAGCGTATTCTTTTTCTCCGCGTTTTAAATAGATATCCCCCGTTGCATGCCACAAAGAGGCATCGTAAGGGAAAATCTCCAATCCGCGCTCCAGCAAAGACAGGGTATCTGCATCGGCATAAATAATGTCTTCTTTGACCAGCGCGGCCAGCGTTTCATAAGCGGCTAAATTAAACGGGTCCAAGCGCAAAGTTTGGCGCAAATAGCGCACGGATTTGGCATGGTCGTTATCGCCCAGCGCAGCCAACGCGGCGTGATAATAAATTTGGTCATAGTACGCCGCGGCAGACATCGCGGTTTCATAGGCTGAGAGCGCCTCTTTGTACTTCTGCTGCCCCAACAACAAATCCCCCAGCATATACCCGGCCTCTGCATTGGCAGGGTACAAATGCAAGGCGCCACTTAAATCCTGCTGGGCCTGGGTTTTATTGCCGCGGGCCAGTTGTTTCTGCGCGCGGAAAGCCAAATACTGGCTGGAAAGCACCAACCCCTGCCACAGCACCACCAACGCGCACAATCCCAACAAAGACAACGCCACCGTTTTAGTTACCGGATTGGCGGTAATTTCCACCCGGCGCTCTTCCCGTCCCACGCCGCTTACTTCTGCCCCTACCAACCACCAGAACACAAAAGCCGGCACTACGGTATGCAGAGAAATATTGAGCATATTGTCTGCCAGCATAGCCAATATGCCGCAGAACAACGCCTGCAAAAGCTGTTTTTTGTCCCCCTCTTTTTTGCGTGCGGCAAAATCATGCACTTCCAAAAACAACACCATAAACATAAACAAAAACAACCCCAGCCCCACAATGCCGCCCTGGGCCAGCTGGAAGAAAAATTCATTATGCGGGGAATTGGTCGTCGTTTTCAATTCCCGCAAATTCGGATATTTCAGCAATGTTTGCGGCTGGGTATGGGCAAAAGCGGTTTGGAAATTGCCCAAGCCAGCCCCCATGACGGGGCGGTTTAAGAAAATCCTTTTAGACACGTCCCACATATATAAACGCTGGTGTAAAGACGGAAAAATTTCTTCTCTGGGCACTTGCAGCGTAAAAGAGGACGGCGTTACCTGGCTCACTTCCGCCACCCGTTTTACCAGCGCCGGGCGCGTGCTTTGCACAAACACCGGCAAATACGACACCGCCACCCCCAGCACCACCAGCCAAAACACCCGGGCCTTGCGCTGCAAAATCAGCGCGCGCAATGTGCCAAACATCCACATCATCACCAGCCCCACGCCGCCGGCAATCCAGCAGGAGCGGCACAGCCCGGACGAAAGATAAAACAAATAAACCAACACCAAAAACCCATACACGCAAATATCTTTGCGGCTGGACGTACGCATATAATACACCAGCAGCGCCGGCAGAAGCATAATGACAAAAGAGGACAAGAAGTTTGGATTGCCAAATGTGGAAAAAGCCCGGCTGGCAAACTGGTTCATGTCAAAAGGCCATAAAATGTCTAAACCAAAACTCTGAAACACGCCATACATACACGCCAGCGCACACGCCACAAAGCTCAGCACCAGCACGTTTTCCTGCGTCAGCTTGCGCAATACGCGCATGCCCAGCCATATTCCCACCGCCCACAAAATGACCCCGTATACATCAAAAACAGCCGCAAAAAATCCGTCCCCCGGCAAGGAAGTTTTCAGCTGCGGCAGCAACAGCCACAAAGCCCCCCACCCGATAAAGAGCAAAATATAATTGGTCTTGCTTTCAATGACCCCGCTGAACACCACATTCTTGCTCACTACATAAGCCCCCAACGCCACCACCAAAAGCAAGGTGCCAAAATCCAGCATATTGAAAAACAGCGTTTGGCGCATATACTGCGGCGCGGCAGATACGGCAGAAAGCCAGCTGACCACGCTGGCAAAGATATAAATCAAAAAAGCCAAATCAAAAAACGTACGCGTAAAATTAATATGTCCGGCGCGCAAAAAGCGCAATACAGAAGCCCCGTACATCGCCGCCAGCAATAAGTAAAGCAGGACGCTTTGCACGGTAAACGGGTTAGACGTCAAACTGGTAAAAAACAGCAGCGGCACCATCAGAAAACAAACTGAGAGCAACAGCCGCATGACTTTGATATACATTCCTTCCGAAGATGATTTGCTTACAGGAAACATAAACCCCTCTGCGCACCGCCGCAGGGCCGAACGCGTTTAGATTTTCTATATTGTAGTTTTTTTCTCCGCCGAGGCAAAGTTTTTTTTAAATTAGACCCGCACATTTTTACCTGCAAATGCATTTTCCCGACCAATAACCGCGCCTCGCGCCAAACACGGCGGCTTGTACCAAACCCCAAGACCAGCCAGTATTCTCCCCCCAGCCGCAAGCTTCCAAACAAAAAGGGGGCGGGCCCCGTGAAAGGCCCGCCCCTGAGGTTAAACTAATTGTCTTAGGTATCTAAAACAAGAAGTTTAATTGCCTTGCGGCAAATGGGTTCTGTTTTTCCCCCGGCGGCGCATCAACCGAAAGCGCACAGAGGGTGCAAACCCCGCCCCGCCTTAAAAGGCGGGACAGATAAGATAGCATTTTAATTTTTATTTTACAACCGCTTCTTTTTTGAGGAAATCAAATACTTTGCGCTCATTTAAAGTGGCCAAAATATGGTCTTTGCGTTCTTCAAAGAAAGCGCGTATTTTCTTTTCATCTTCTTTGGTTTTGGCATTGGCGGTCAGGCTCTTGTCCAGCTCGGCCTGCCAGTCGGCCTGCGTCGCTTCCAGGTTTTCCTTTTTAGCGATAGCATGGATAATGTAGCCGATGCGGAGATCTTTTTCTACCGTGGGGCGGATGCGCTCCTCAAAGCTCTTGCGCTGTTCAGCCGTCAGCTGTTCGGGCTTAAGCTGCGTTACGTTGCGCACAAAGTTGTTTAAGGAATTATCCGTATATTCCTGCACCAAGGTTTCGGGCAGGGCAAAATTGTTCATTTTGACCAGGTGTTCTTCAATCTGGTTGACAAAATCCCGCGCGGAGTTTTCTTTCGCCTCGGCGTTTAACCCTTCCTGCACGCGTTTTTTAAGCGCGTCCAACGTGTCAAAGCCCATGTCTTTGGCAAAAGAATCGTCCAACTGCGGCACGATTTTATTTTTAATATCGTCCACGGTTACATGGAAAGAAAACGTATCTTCGCCTTCTTTAGTTTCAAAATCTTTGCTTTCACCTTTTTTCATGCCCAGCACGGCTTTGGCCAGCTCCGGCATGGTCTGCGGGGCCGCCATATCAATCAGTTCACTGTCGGCGCTGAGTTTATAATCTTCGGTCCCGTTGCGTTTGCCTTTATATTGCACCACGGCATACACTTTATCGTCAATCACGGTGCCTTCGGGCGCGCTTTCCAGGCGGGCATTGGCCTGCAAAATGCGCTCCAGCTGGGCTTTTACTTCTTCTTCGGTGGCTTCTTCGGCTTTTTTGGTAACGGGAATGCCTTTGTAGTCTTTTACTTCAAATTCCGGGGCCACATCTACCGCCAGCTCAAAGCTGAAAGATTTGCCGTCGTCAAACGTGGCAAAATCAGCTTTGGTCAAAGAGGGCACCGCCACGGGGTTTAATTTGGTCTGTTCCAACGCCGCAGAAATGGCGCTCTTTAGCGCCAGATCCAGCGCACGTTCTTTAATATGTCCGGCAAAATTTTGTTTGACTAGATCAAGAGGCACTTTGCCCGCGCGGAAGCCCTGCATTTGGGCGCGGGACTGCACCTGTACGGCGGCGTTTTGGAAAGCTTTGGTAATCAGTTCCGAAGACGCTTCTACACTCAGGTTGACGCGGCAGCCTTCTTTATTTAGTTGTTTGGTTTTTACTTCGTCCGCCGCGGCGGTTTTGAAAATGGACATGTTTCTGCTCCTTAAAAAAACTGGACGGAGAGGGACTTGAACCCTCAAGGGTTTCCCCACACGCTCCTAAGGCGTGCGCGTCTGCCGATTCCGCCATCCGTCCTATATTATCGTTTAAAAAAGTGGGCCATGTGAGGCTCGAACTCACGACCTTACGCTTAAGAGGCGTCTGCTCTACCAGCTGAGCTAATGGCCCATAAATCGGATAAGAAGATTATAGCAAAAAAAGAGCTGGCAGTTTTGGGCTGTGGGGCCCCAGGGCGCTGCCCGCATAGGTATATTTTAACATATTTCCCCGGCATATGTGCAAAAGAAGCTCTTTACGCAAAGGACGTTGCTCCTTCTTTTTCTTCCCGTTGCATAAACCGTAAAATTAGCTATAATAATTTCTGTTAGTCATTTTTACGCGCGAGGTATCGCATGAAAAAACTGCTTTGCACTTTATTAAGTCTTTCTCTTTTTATATCTCCGGCGGCGCAAGCTTTGGATTTGACCGGATTTGACAATATAGACGCCATCATGGAAGACAATGCCTTGACCGATACGGTCAACCGCTATTCCGCCGTACAGCTTTCCTTCTTCCCGGAGCAGGCCACCCGGCTGGGCTTTGAATCGGCCAATAATAAACTGGACCGCCGCGACACGGAACGCGACGCCCAGGCCATGCGCGCCTATAATATAGTGGAAGAGAGTTTGAAAGAAGTAAACCCTAAAAATTTGTCCGTTTCAAAAAGAACCGACTATGATATTTTGCAAGGCCGCTTAGCCATGGACAAATGGAATTTAAACCGCAACCGCACCGCATTAGATCCACTGTTATATACCCAGGCTTTTTCCTCTGTGTATGATTTGAGCATGAAAACCCTGAACTACCAAGATTTGCAAGACCGGGACCTGGCGGCCCGCCTGCGTGCGCTGCCTCAGACAGCCGAAGAGGCGGAAAAAAATCTGACCACCCCGCCGGCTTTTTTGGCCCAGTTAGCCATGGAAGACGCCTACTACGCCTATTTGGCTTTTGACCATATCCCCCAATATCTTTCCAAACGCGCCCAGGACGACGTCAGCCGCGCCCAAGTGCGTGCAGACGCGCGCGCTTCCAAGGCGGCAGTAAAAGAAATGTTTGAATTGTTTAAAAAATTGGCTCAGGAAAACAGCGAACAGGATTTCCGTTTGGGAGAAAAAGACTATTCTTTTGTACTGGAAAATCTCTACTTTATAGATGAAAGCCCCCGCCGCTTGGAAAAACGCCTGACCAAACACTTCCGCACCGCTCAGGAAGCCTTAGCCAAAGCGCTGGAAATGTTTGCTGTGCCTGTGGCAGTAGAAGAAGCCAAAGCGGCAGAAGAAACCCAAGCCGTAGTGGAAGAAATACAGGTACCGGGTGAAGAAGAGGTCGAAGGCATCGTTGTAACAACCCTTGATGCTCAAACCGGCGAAGAAAAAACCGCCGACCAAGAACAGGCCGCCCAAAAGGCGTCCCAACCGAAAAAACAAAAAGAGAAAGACGCCCCGCTAGTGTTGGCTTCAGACTTCTACGCCATTGCCCAGCGCTTGCAGCAAAACATCCGCAACCAAGATTTTGCACCGGCGTTGTCCAGAGAAGCCGGGAATTTGGCTAAATTCTTTGCCCAAGATGACACCCTGCCTTCTTCCGATGTGGCATTTACCATCTATAAAATGCCGGACTATTACGCCTATACTCAAGCGTATTTGTTCCTGCCGCCTTTTGGCACACAGACCAATCCTACCACGGATTTGTTTTTGCGTCTGCCTTCCGGCAACGAAGAAACCAAGCAAAACATGCTTAACCAAGATTTCAATCTGCCAACGCTTAAGCTGATGATGGCGGGTCAGTTGGTGCCGGGGCTGTACTATCGCTCCGCCTACAACAACAAAACCCTTTCTTCTTTCCGCAAAATGTACGGCGTACCCACCCTGCGCAACGGTTGGGAAGTATATGCCCAGCATTTAGCCAGTGAACGCGGCTATATTATCACAGACGAAGAGCTGCTCTACCTGGCGTGGGCCGATTATGTGCGCGCTATAGCGGCCTTGGTGGATTTGCGCTTGCACACCGGGGAATACACCTACAGCCAAGCCTATAATTTCCTGACGCAGGAAAACGGCTTTAGCCAGGCGCAGGCCGAAACCATGCTTAAGCAAATGGCCCGCAGACCCGGCGAAGCAGTCAGCTATATTTACGGCTACCAAGCCTTGCAGGATTTGCGTACCAAATACCAAAAGAAACAGGGCAAAAAATTCTCTTTGGCAGACTTCCACGCCAAAGTAATGAACTTGGGCGACATTCCCCCCGCCCGCCTGGAAGCGGAAATGGAAAATGCTTATGAGTTGGAAACCAGCCGCCTGACCCAAGCCCTGAGTACGCCGTTCTATTTAAATTAGACTTCCCGCTAAAAAACCCGCCTCTATAGAGGCGGGTTTTTTTATACTTGGGCCACAGATTTTATTGTGCTTATTCCCCGCATTTTTCAGCACAGCGCAAAGCCGCTTCCCTACCGCAGGGCGCTGGTTATGGCGTCTAGTCCAAACGCCGCGCCTAGAGCTCTGTACCCGTATGACAGCTCCATTCGGCAGCATCTCTGCTAATACACGCCCCCTGGCAGATAGAACGGTGCCTTATCCTTTTTACCCATAACACGCCGCTTTGCTCCCGGGCTGATTTATCTAAGCGCAGCAAAGTCCGCCCTGTCTAGACCTAAGACCAGCCAACAGCTCCTCATCACTTCAAATGCAAGACTCAGCCAACAGCCCTGTATCGCTGCAAACGCAAGGTCAGCCAACAGCCCCGTACCACTTCAAATGCACGACTCAGACTGCCGTTTTTTATTCTTTCCAAATAAAACAAAACACCCCGGCAGTAGCCCGGGGTGTTTGCTTTTTTAAAAATCTTAAAACCAGCCGAAACGTTTCTTGCGCACCGGCGGTATATTTCCCGTTTGCTCCGGCGTAATCACGCCTATTGCTACGCCGTTTTCATCTGTTACCGGGGCCAGCGGCTGGCCCGCATCAAAAATTTTCTGGGCTTGTGCCAGCAAAGCCTGCGGCGGCAGGCTTTGGGCTTCACTCATAACAGAGCCCGCCGTGCTTGCCGGCGCGTAAAAAGCCAGCTCCGCCGTACGGACAAACCCTTTGAGCTTGCCGTCCCGTGCCGTGACCAAACAGGCGGCAGGCAGTTTTTTGCGCGGAAGAGTTTTTAATTTTTCAATCATGTCAGAAAGTTTGGCTTCTGTTTTAAAAACCAAAAAATCCGTTTTCATCGCCGCCCCGGCGCTGCCCTGAGGCCAGCGGCTGGCCCCTTCCAGCGCACTGCGCAAAGAGGCAGAGAGCAAGGTTTTCATCTTTTCTCTTTGCGGCACGGAAAAAGCGGCAAATATCTTCGCCGCCTGGCGCAAATCCAAACGGGAAAGCACATGCGCCGCCTGACGCGAAGGAAGCCGGCGCAAAATAGCGGCCGCTTTTTCGCTGTCCATCGGCTCCAAACAAGCCACCATATACTCCGCCTTAAGCGGTTTTAACAGCAGCACCGCCTCATGCGTAGCCAGCGCGCCCAGCGCTTGGGCGGCGGCCTGCGGCGCGGCGGAAATAAATTTTTCCGTCACCCACACAGTTAGATTGGCATTGGGTCCGTTCATAAAATAACTCGCTGATACAGGACTTTAAAAAAATCCTGTTTTTATTATAATAAATAATAAGCAAGGCCGCCGCAGGCCGAGGGGGATTTATGTTTTTTGACAAGCCCGTTCACGATTTAACCTTTGAAGACGTCGTCCACTTTTGCCAGCAGCAGCTGCCGGAAGGAAAACAGCTGGACTATAAATTTTATCTGCCCAAAAACAAAGAAAAATTTGCCAAGACCATCGCCTCCTTTGCCAACGCCATGGGCGGCACGGTGATTATCGGCGTAAACGATGACAAAAACGACAAACCCCGCCCCCCCTTTACCGGCATTCCCTATCATGAAAAAATGCGCAACACCATAGAGGACATCATACAGACCTACATTGACCCCATTGTGTTTGTAGACATTAACACCTGCGTCAGCCAAGACGGAGAGCGCATGTTTGTGGTGGTCAGCATTCCGCAGAGCAATTTAACGCCGCATTTGGTGGGCAAGCTAAAACGCGCCTATATCCGCACCGGGCAAAGCAGCCGGCCGGAAATTATCGTCCACCCGGACCGCCTGCCCTGGCTGCTGGACCACCGCAAAAAATCCGAACGTCTGCGCCACATTTTATACGACAAAGCCGAAAGCCATTTTGAAAACTATTTGAAAAACAAAAATCTCTCTCCGGCCGGGCTGCCGGTGGCTACGCTTTCTTTGCAGCCGCTTTATCCGCAGGAACCGCTGACGGATTACCGCACCCTGCCGGCGCTGATAGAGCGGTGTGCGCCGCATTTATCTTCCCGCGCGGACATTTATCTGCAGCCGGTGCAGGACGGCATAGCCGCCATTGACACCCGGCGCACTATACACTGCATGACGGAGTTTAACTCCTACGGTCTGCTGATGACAAAGTGGGAGGCTGCCCAAACCGTCACTTTCAACGGGCACGAAACCCGGGCGGTGGATTTTGCCGATTTAGCACGCCACATAACAGATTTTTTCCACAGTGCTGTTTTGTTTTTTAATGAACTTTCTTTTGGCGGAGCGCTGGCTTTCCGCTTAAAAATGAACAATACCCGCGCTTTGCGCGCCCGGCTAAATGAGCAAACTTCCACCGTATTGGAAGACTATTTACGCCTGGACGAAAACTACAACATCGCCGAGATAACTGCCCGCCTGCCCCAAATTTTGCAAGAAGTGTTGCAAACAGCCGCCTGGTCTTTGGGCCTGCGCGACGCAGAGCAGGATATCCGCCGGCTGCTGGCTGAATTATTGGAGAAAAAATGACCTCAAAAGGATTTACTTTAATTGAAATGGCGGTGGTGGTGCTGATTATAGGTATTTTAACAGCCATAGCCGTGCCATATTATCAAAACGCTGTAGAAAGTGCACGCAACACAGAAGTATCTGTCTGGTGGGGCCAGCTGCACCGCGGCAATGCCGGCAAATATATGACGCAAGCCCGCGCGGAGCGCTACGAACGGGAAATCAATGAAAAGGGCAAGCTGAAATATTTTACGATATCTTTTTTCTGCCGGGAAAAAGAAAATACCGAAGAGTCCTGCTGGGAATTAGAACTGCACCCCAAAGACACCAACCAGCATATCCAATATTTTTGGGCTACCCAAAAGAATATGCAGGAGCTGGTGTGCGTGCCCGTCAACAGCGCAGGAGAAAACTTCTGCCAAAGCCAAGCCGTGCATGAAGACGCACCCGACGCAGAAATTGAAGGACAGTCCGGCTATGTGGTGCGCCATTGAAAGGCCACCCCAAAACCCCCTCTGAAAACAAGCAAATTTGGTATGATGTATTTATGCAAAAAACAGTAAAAGTAGGTTCTGTTAAAATTTCTAATACCCTCCCGCTGGTGTTTATGGCGGGCACCTGCGTTATTGAAAGTGAAAAACATTACATTGACACCGCCAAAACGCTGAAAAAAATTATCGCCAAAACGGCGCACCCTTATATTTTAAAAGCTTCTTTTGACAAAGCCAACCGCACCTCTTTATCGGCCTACCGCGGGCCTGGTCTGGCCAAAGGGCTGGACATCTTGGAAAAAGCCAAACGCATTACCGGCCTGCCGCTGGTGGTAGACGTACATGAGCCCTGGCAGGCGGAAGAAGTGGCCCGCGTGGCGGACATGCTGCAAATACCAGCTTTCCTGTGCCGCCAGACGGATTTGGTGCTGGCCTGCGCCGCTACGGGCAAAGCAGTCAATGTAAAAAAAGGCCAATTTTTAGCTCCGGCGGCGATGGAGCAAGTGATTAAAAAAATAGAGTCACAAGGCAACCACAATATCCTGCTGACCGAGCGCGGAGCCAGCTTTGGCTATGGCGACTTGGTGGTGGATATGCGTTCGCTGGAGATTATGAAACAGTTTGGCTATCCCGTCATTTTTGACGCCACCCACTCCGTGCAAAAACCGGGCGCTTTGGGCACCGCCACCGGCGGCAACAGCGCGCTGGCCCCGGTGCTGGCTAAAGCGGCGGTGGCTTTGGGCATAGCGGGCGTGTTTTTTGAAGCGCACCCCCAACCGCAGCAAGCGCTTTCTGACGGGCCCAACTCACTGGACATGAAACAAGTGGAAAAAATGACCCGCCAGCTGGTGCAAATAGACGCCGTAGTCAAAAAATTTAAATAGGTGTGCTTATGGTCAATTCTTTTACCCCCACTCTTAAATGGCATTTAAAAGTATTGGCCGCTATACTGGCTTTATGCGTGGCGGCGTTTTTTGTCCTTTCTTACGCAGCCACCAAATTGCCAGCGCAATACCAACCCAAAAAACCGGCCCCCGAAACGACCCCGTGGCTGGACTAGAGGCAACCTTATGAAATACAACGACAAAGACATTTTAACAACCGCCCGCAACGTTTTAAACGTAGAGCACAAAGCGCTGGAGCTTTCGCGCAAAAGCTTGAACGCGGGCTTTTTAAAAGCCGTCAAAGCCTGTGCCGAAACAAAAGGGCGCGTCGTTGTGTTGGGTATTGGCAAGAGCGGTCTTATCGGGCGCAAAATATCGGCCACGCTGGCTTCTACGGGCACGCCTTCTTTCTTTGTACACCCGGTGGAAGCGCTGCATGGGGATTTGGGCATGATTATGAGCGGGGACGTCATTTTGGCTATTTCTTTCTCCGGTCAGACGGAAGAAATCAACAAAATTCTACCCTCATTGGCCCGGCGCAAACTGACCATTATTTCCATGACGGGGCATGAAAACTCTAAGCTGGCCCTGATGTCAGATATTCACGTAAAAATTTACATTGACCGCGAAGCCTGTCCCTACAACCTGGCTCCCACCGCTTCCACCACCGCCACTTTGGCCGTGGGGGACGCGCTGGCAGTGTGCCTGATGAAAATCAAACATTTTGAAAAGACGGATTTTGCCCTTTTTCACCCGGGCGGTTCTTTGGGTAAGCTGTTGACCCAACAGGTTAAAGATTTGATGCGCAAAGGAAAAAACAATCCCACTGTGCCGCAAAGCGCCACCGTCAAAGACGCCCTGTTTATTATGACGCAAAGCAACGCCGCCGGCGCCACCAGCGTGGTGGACAAAAAAGGCAAGCTGCTGGGCTACTTTACAGACGGAGATCTGCGCCGCGAATTGCAAAAAGACGAGAGCGTTATCCATAAAAAAATTACCGAAGTCATGACCCGCAATCCCTATCACATTTTAGATACCGCCCCCGCCATTGACGCGGCCAAAATGATTCACTCCACCCATGTAGACAATATCCCGGTGCTGGACAAAACGGGCAAAGTGGTGGGCATTATTGATGAGAAAGATTTGATTGAATTTATTGCCATGCTGGATAAAAAATCATGAAAAAATTAGCAGCCTTTCTCTTCTGTGTTCTGCTGATAAGCGCCTGCGGCGGCGAAAAAGAATTTTCTCCCGACGACGGCGACATGCAGCGCGCCGAAGCTGTTACCATTTTTGAATCTAAAGACAGCCAAAAGAAATGGATTTTGCAGGCCGACGAAGTGGACTTTCAAGACCTCAACAACGCCGTGCTGACCAACCCCCGCCTCTTGCTGCGTGAAAACGGGGAAGACAGCGCCGAAGTAAGCGGCAAACGCGGCACGTTTGATTATCTTAAAAAACTCGTCAGCATTGAAGGCAACGCCCATGTGCGTTCTTTTACTGAAAAGACGGACCTATCTACAGACCGCTTTTTCTACGATATAGACAAAGACCGCGTTTGGTCGGACAAAAAGACCGTCGTCACCCGCGGCAATACCAAAGTAACGGCCCGCGGCGGCATAGAAACTGATTCCAAACTGCTGACCATTGAACTGAAACAACAAACCACCCAATTGCCTCAAGATATTAAAGAACTGCAGGAGGCCGCTAAATGAGCGGGAAAGAGCGGCTGCGCCGCGGGTTTTCCGGGCGCCTTATGGCCTCTCTGGCCGGTTTTTTGTTGCTGCCGTGGCTGGGAGGCTGTGGCGTAAAACATGCCCAAATTTCGCCCGTTTCCGGGCCTAATCCCGCTGCCGTACAGGCCGCTGCCAAGCAGAAGGTTCAACACTTAAAAGAAAAAGAAAAACAAAAAACGCAGCTGCCCGACACATTAGGCGGCGTGGTATCCAGCGAGCGCTGGATTATCTATAAAGAAAAAGAAGAGGAAGAGTTTGAAGGCAATGTCCACTACGACAACGGCACCTATTCTTTCCGCTCCGATTATGCCCTTTCCCAACGCAAAAAGAATTTGTTTACCGCCAAAGGCAATGTCTTTGCCCGCTATAACACCCCGGAAGGAACCTGGTACGAAGTATACGCAGACAAAGCCGTCTATAATTATAAAACCGCCGACGGCTCTGCCTACGGCAGCGGCAAAAAGCAAATCAAGCTCGTCTACCACGACTCAAAAGGGGACGTAATAACCGCCCTGGCTGACCAGGCTGTGTTTAATACACAAGCCCAAACCTACCAGTTAAGCGGTAATATTTTTGTTACTTATCAGGACAAAGAAGGCAAAACAGCCACCTTAAAAGCCCAAGAACTCACCGCCCGGCAAAAAGAGCAGTACGCATTGCTGCAGGGCGGGGCCGAAGCGCAAAACGCCAATTATCATTTAAAAGCCCAAACTATAGAGTACGACGGCATCAAAGGGTTTTCCTATGCATACGGCGGGCGCCCGCTCATACAGGGCAAAACAGAGGACGGCACATTTGCTATAATAGCAGACAAGATTACCGCCGAAAATAAAACGCGTAAAATTAACCTTTCGGGGCAGGTGCAAGGCTGGACTGTATCAGAGCAAATTAACAATTCCCCAGCCAATAAAACTTTGTAGCGGGCCGCGCTCCATGCGTCAGGGCGCAGGATATATTATGGAACTTCGCAGCGATAACGTCATAAAAGCATATAAAGACCGCATGGTGGTCAAAGGGGTGGATATTCGGGTAAAGTCCGGAGAAATCGTGGGGCTTTTGGGCCCCAACGGCGCCGGCAAAACCACTACGTTTTACATGATGGTGGGTTTTATCCGCCCGACTAAAGGACGGGTGTTCATAGACAACGAAGATGTTACCCCCCTGCCCATGTACGAACGCGCCCGGCACGGACTGGGGTATTTGGCCCAGGAGCCGACCATTTTCAAAGGTCTGACCGTAGAAGAAAACCTGCTGGCGGTATTGGAACGCATTTTAGACGACAAACAGGAACAAAAACGCCGCGTGGACGCCCTGCTGAGCGAATTTGGCCTGACCAAATTGGCCCGCCAAAAAGCCTGGACTTTATCCGGCGGTGAAAAACGCCGCATGGAAATTGCCCGCTGTATGATCAGCAACCCCAAAATTATTCTTTTGGACGAGCCTTTTGTAGGTATTGACCCTATTACCGTGTCGGACCTGCGCCACATGATTTTTAAACTCAAAGACAAGGGCATCGGCGTACTGATTACCGACCACAATGTGCGCGAAACCCTGCCGCTGACGGAGCGGGCCTATCTGATTTACGACGGAAAAATCTTAGTAGAGGGCGACCAAAACACCCTCTTAAACGACCCGGACGCCCGGCGGCTGTATTTGGGTGAAGATTTTAAAATGTAAGAAGGATTTATGGCCCCCGACTACGACTCTATCACCCAAGCGCTGCAAAACACCTTTGACCAAACCTTTTACGATAAAGCGCCCCATATCCCCACCACCACCGATGTGGTGCGTCTTTTTGAGGGGTTTCGGGCGTTATTGTGCCAATACTCTCTTTACAATATGCGCCAAGACCAGCAGCGCCTGCTGGCCCAATGCGCCGAAGAGCTGGAAAAGCAAATTCTAAACTCCTTGTGCTTGCTTTGCCGCCAAAAAGCCGACTGCGAAGCCTGCCGCGCAGAGGCCGCTCATATCACACAGGATTTTGTGCGCGCCTTGCCGGACATACAGCGCCTGCTGGTAACCGATATTCGCGCCGCTTACGAGGGCGACCCCGCCGCCGTAGATGAAATTGAAACGTTGCTTTGTTACCCCGGCGTACTGGCTATAACTTACCAGCGCATGGCGCATTTTCTGTATCGGCGCGGGGTGCGCATTGTACCACGCATTATTACTGAGCACGCCCACAGCTTAACCGGCATAGACATACACCCGGGCGCACAAATTGGGCCGGCGTTTTTTATAGACCACGGCACGGGTGTAGTCATTGGAGAAACCTGTGTAATCGGCGAACATGTAAAGCTCTACCAAGGCGTAACGCTGGGGGCCAAAAGCTTTCCGCTGGATGAAAAGGGCAATCCCGTCAAAGGCATACAGCGGCACCCTCACATTGAAGATGACGTCATTATTTACGCCGAAACCACCATTTTGGGCAATATCACTATAGGCAAAGGCTCTGTCATCGGCGCCAACAAGTGGATTACGCAGGACGTCCCCCCCAACAGCAAAATAAATTAATCCTTTGCCCCCAATAAAAAACCCCGCCCACAAGCGGGGTGTTTATTTATCAAACTGTTTTAATTGCAGTTTCCTACATTATAGCTGCTTAAACCATAAGTATCACAACTGGTAGAAGCCGTTCGGTTTTGACAAAACAACTTGCGGCCGCTGTTACGATATTCGGCACACACAGTAGAGTTATAGACTGAAGAAGAAGAATTAGTACAATATTCCTGTGCTGTATCTCCTAAATATAAAAAGACTGTCCCCTGATTATCCCCACGGCTTCTAGTAGCACAAACAGCATTTGGGTAGGAAGAGGGGTACAAGCTATAAGAAAAATCAGCACTGTTAGGATTTTTTATATCCAATTGATTAAGACCAAAGCTGTCCGTTGTGTATTGAATCAGGTTCATGCTGTCCATGGTACGCAGCTTGGATTCCGACAAACGTTTAAGCAACGCGCTCACTTCCGCCAGGCGGGACTTTTCTATCGTGCGCTCATACATAGGCACAGACATGGTAATTAATATCGCCAAAATCATCACCGCTACCAAAATTTCCATCATTGTAAAACCGCCCCGGTCATACATGCGGCAGAATTTCTTTAATATGCTGTTCTTTTTCAACATACCAATTCCTCTCAATTTACCCCATAGATATCACAGGCACCACTGCCCGAATCGCTGCAATTATAAAAATTTAGTCCATTATAATCCATCTTGACGCCCACATAACGTCCGGCGGTTTTCTCAATACCTACTAAACAATTACCCTTAAGCGTATATTTAAACCCTGCACCGGAAATAAAATTGCTGGCATCATTTAAAGTAAATCCGCTGGGCAACAAATCCGTCCCGCCGATATCCAAACGCGAAAGTCTTTTTACCTCGGCAGGCAAAGCGGTATAGCTTTCCTCTCCCCATTCCGCCACCAGCCGCTGGCAGGAATCATGCAAAGACTTAGCCATGACTTCCGCTTTTGTGAAGCGGCCCTTTTCCACTACTTTGCGGTATTGCGGCAAAGCAATGGAAGACAAAATACCGATAATGACCACCACGGCCAGCACTTCTGTTAACGTAAATCCTCTTTTACCCATATTATCCTCACTCATTCCAAGCAGCAGCTCCCCACACCGTACACGCCCGGGAAGCTTCCCCCGTAGTGGGAGCCGTGCACAAAAAATATCTGCCGTCAAAGATAATCATAGCCCCCTGATAGCTGCCCTTAACGGAGGTAGCAGTGATATTATGGCCTAATTCATAGGCAAAATTATCTGTAAGCAATATGGTGCCTGGGCCGGAGAAGGTTCCTTTTACCGTAATATCTAATTTAGGGAATTTGGCTATTCCGGCATTTACCGCTTCTGCACAATTTGCTTTTTGATTCTCCCAGGCCAGCCGTTCACACGAATCATAGATGGAACGCACAAGCGTCAAGGCTTCTGCCACACGGGCCCGCTCTACAGAGCGGCGGTACTGCGGAAGCGCGATGGAAGATAAAACTCCCAAAATCAATACCACAACCAATAATTCTATTAAAGTAAACCCTTCTTTGTGTTTGGACAAAATATTCATAGAAACTCCGTTTTTACGTAAAATACAGCCCTTATAACCACATTCTATCTTTAATTATAACTAAATCCCGCTGGCTTGCCAACAGTCCCTCAGCGGCAAATTTGCTATCATATGTAGCGGCCCGGAAGCCTTGCGCCAAATTGCCCGGGCGGGGTGTTTTATGAGAATTCAAGATGATATCCAGTTGGATTATTGTGATGTGCTGCTGCGGCCCAAACGTTCTGCATTGGCTTCACGCTCCCAAGTAAATATTATCCGCAACTATACATTTAAATGGTGTCCGCGTACAATTGAAGCGACGGGTGTTGTCGCCGCCAATATGTTTACCACCGGCACGATGGAAATAGCACGGGAAATGCAGAAGCAGAAACTCTTTACCGCACTGCATAAGCACTACGCTGCCGAAGAAATACTCTCGTTTTTAAAGGATAACGCCAAACTTTTTGGAAATAATGATCTAATCTTTGTCAGCTCCGGCGTCTCTGACACCGACTTTGAAAAATTGACTACCGTTATGCAAAGCGGTTTAGTAAACAATATTTGCATAGACGTGGCAAATGGTTATTCTCCCTACTTAGTCAACTATGTCAAAAAAGTGCGCCGGGCTTGGCCTGAAAGCCTCATTATGGCGGGCAATGTCGTTACCGGGGATATGACCGAAGATTTAATTTTAAGCGGGGCTGACATTGTTAAAGTAGGCATTGGTCCGGGCTCTGTATGCACCACCCGCAAGCTGACTGGCGTGGGCCGGCCGCAATTCTCCACCGTCATTGAATGCGCAGACGCCGCACACGGCGTAAGCGGAATGATTTGCGCCGACGGCGGCTGTACTGTACCAGGCGATGTATGCAAAAGTTTCTGCGCCGGGGCCGATTTTGTCATGTTAGGCGGCATGCTGGCTGGACATGAAGAAAGCGCCGGAGAATTAACCATCAGACGCTATCAAACCGGCGAAGTAGATTTTGTAGATGACAAAACCTGCGCCATGCATATAGAGGAGAAACAATTTAAAAAATTCTATGGCATGAGTTCCCAATATGCCCAACAAGCCCATTACGGCGGCATGAAAAAATACCGCGCCAGTGAGGGAAAAGTGGTGGAGATTCCTTTCCGCGGTCCCATTGAACAGACATTGCTGGCTATTTTAGGCGGTTTGCGCAGCTGCATGACTTATATCGGGGCCAAACGCCTCAAAGATATGCCCAAATGTGCTACTTTTTACCGCGTCAACCGGCAATTAAATAATATATTTGGAGAGGAAAAATAACTCCTTCAGACGTCCAACCAAACGCCGCCTGAACAGGCGGCGTTTTATTTTTAGACAAGGCTGTCTGATTGAGACAAGTTTTACACGAAAGTCTGTGTCAATAAAAGCTCCTTTTAGCCCTTTTTTAGGCTTGCTAGGTGTCCAAAAAGTGAAAGAATACGGGCAACAAGGCGTCTTGTTGATTAACTCTTACCCCCAAAACTCAGCATGTTGAGGCGGCCCCGTCCTGCCCGGACGGGGGCCTTTCATTTCAGAAATTTATAAGATAATTTCCCCACAACTAAAGACGGAAATGTTACAATAAAGGCAGTCCCGGGGGTTTACCTGCGGCCAAAGGAGAAAGAAATGATTAAAAAAGGTTCTAAAGTGAAATTTGACTATACCCTTACTGTTGACGGAAAAGTACAAGACACTTCCGCCGGACGGGGCCCGCTGGAATATACTCATGGCGCCGGACAAATTATCCAGGGATTGGAAGAAATAATAGAACAAATGAACGTAGGCGACAAAAAAACCGTAGACATCAAAGCAGAAAAAGCTTATGGCCCCGTTTTACAAGAAGCCATTAAACGCGTACCGAAAGAAGCCATCATGAACGCCGACCAGCTTAAAGTAGGCGATATGGTAGGCGCCAGCAACGCAGGACATACGTTCCGCGCGGTAGTAAAAGAAATTTCCGATAAAGAAATCACGCTGGATTTCAATCACCCGCTGGCAGGCAAAGACCTGACATTTGAAGTGGAAATTAAAGAAATCAACTAAAAATTTTCCCCGTTTCTGTTTGTATAGAAGAAACGGGGAATTTTTTGGAATTTTTACCGGACTATTCAGATATATTGAGAAGGACTTTTGGCTTAATTTGCCCCGCCCAAACTATTTATCAAAACAAAAATATTGCCAAAGCAAAAGACGCTCTGCTCCAATTTATATAGTCCCAAAAAAACGGCCGGAGCAAGCTCCGGCCGTTTTTAAAAGTACAGTCTCATTTCTTTCTTACACCGATAAGACCGTATCCTTCCACATCACCTTTAATGTCTTTTATCAGGAACACATCCCACCCGGTAGCGGTGTACTTACCGTGTTCATCTACCAAGTCCAATTTTACCTGGAAAGCATTGCCTGAGGCATTTTTATTGGCGGCCTCAAACATACGCCGGCTACCGTCTGCTATACGGATAAACTCATCAAAGAATTCTCTTTCTTCCACCGTTTGGCGCCGCCGGCCAGTAGAAGCCAAGAACACTTCGTTGGCATATTTAACGCGATATTGCAAATCCAACACCACTGCAGGCAAGTCCACATATTCTAAGGTACGGATAAAACTTTGGGCCGTCTCCCCCAGTGTTTTGCTGGCCTCACGCAATTCAATGCGCAAGCTCAAAATGCGCGACATAATACCAATCAATTCTTCTGCCCCCTCCACGAAATGAGCCTTAGGTGCACGCGCAGCAAAACACAAAGCACCGGCCACTTTGCCTCCGACATATAATGGAGCGGCAATTAAAGAGCCAAAGTCTTTTTCTTTATGGATACAGCGTTTGCAGTTGGTATTAGCCAAATCCGGAAAGACTACTACATTATCGTCACGCACATCAAAAAGGCATTCCTCCACCGGAAACACCATATACCGCTCTATATTAAATGGATTGGGCGTGGCATATACTACAGTCTGTTCATCGGGATTAGATTCCCGAAAGCGCAGTACAATCCCCACATCAGACTGGAATACTTTTTTGCCAAAATCCAAGATTTTATCCACTTGCTGCGTAATGGTAGACTTATTCTCATTGCTGATGTCATAAAGCTGGCGGATATTACGTTCGTGTATTCGGCGCTCGGTTACATCACGCAGCCAAATAACCACCTCATCTTGCCCGCTAATAGGAGTGCATACCGCCTCAAAGAAACGCTGTTTTCCTCCGTAGTCCCAGTCAAACTCAAAGGTTGTATTGATATTGACGCTGGTCGCTTCTTTAATAGCGAAAATTTCTTTCGCAGCCGCATCTTCCGGCCAATACTGGCTGGGATATTTACCCATGAATATTTCCCGGGCTTGGTCCATATCCATGTAAGGCACGTTAGAAGACACTTCTAATACTAAGCCCTCTCCGTTTGTTTTTAAATAAAGTCCCGGCAAAGACTGCCGCACGCTGCGCAATTCTAATGCCGCGCGGGAATCATGGGCAATACGCTCCAATAAGTCGGACAAATCGGTTACCAACGCCAACACGGCGTTTTTGCCAGGGATATCCAAAGGCGTCAACGTCACAGAAGTTTCTATTTTGCGGCCGTCTTTGGTAAACAAAGAAGCCCCAAAAGACGCCCGGCCTTTTTCCTCCAATGTTTTGGCCGCGCGCTGGAAAACGGACTCTATTTTGTCTTTATCTGCTCCGTCGGAAGCCATAAACAAGCGGGAAAAGGACATAGACGTCAACTCATCATGAGTATAGCCAATCAGCTGGGATAAAAATTTATTGGCCTGCTCTATCCGTCCAAATTTACCGTTTTCATAATGCACAGAAAACACGGCTCCGTCGGTTGCTTCCAGCAAGGCATTTAACTGGGCCGATCTTTCCTGTAAAATATGCATAATTTGTTTCTGAAACGCTATATTATGGAAAATAAACACATAGCTCCCATTGGCCGCACGCAAAGCGCTTACACGCACCGGAGAAGTCTCCAAACCGCTGGCCAAACAAATAGAATATTCGCGGTTTTCTATGGCTCCTTTATTCACTAATATTTTCAAGTCGGCCATTAAGAGCGGAATGCTGTCTTGGCTAAAGAGCTTAATAATTTCCTGGCCTTTCAGTTCTTCCGGCTGCAATTGGCACAACTTGCAAAACAGCTCGTTGCAGGAAGAAATCTTAAATTTGGAAGAACATACCACATAAGGCTCCGTATTCGGCAGCAAAACGGCAGGGACCTGCGGCGGACGCGGCTTATTGGTATTTTTTTGCTTAATCTTATTTCCCTCTTCCGGCGGCTGAGAAGAGCCTCTTTCCCTTCGGTCCAATGTGACCAAATAATCCGCCTCTACCGTACCGTCCTGGCAATCACGCCGGTTAAACGGCTCCAAAGTCACATGGAGCAACATCTTTCCCTCTCCGTGAATACGCCCAGGGAATTTGGCCGCTGCTCTGTCAAAGTCAAATGTATAGTCCATATAGGCACTTTCCCCCCGACGTACTTTGCGGCGCACGGACAATGTTAAAGCGGGGCGGATATAAACATTGCGGTAGAAGTTGCGGTCATTTTCAGACAGGTGGAACATATCCCGCGCCGCTTTGTTCATCACATTAATGTAGCCCTTGTGATTAAGTACAAAAGCAGGCAATACTCCCCGTTCAAATACATTCTTAAACTTTTCGCGTTCTCCGCGCATCTCACGTATATTTTTATTAAACGCAGTCACATCGCGCAAGAAAGCGATGACGATACGCCGTCCTAAATATTTGGAAGCCATAGCGGCAAATTCCACTTCTGACGTTTCGCCTGATTTTTTGAGTAAATGCAATTGTACCGGTTCAGAAGCGTTATCTAAGCCGTTAATAACCGACTCATATTTATCCTTTGCAAAGATCTGATGGTCTGCCGCCACAAAATCCAACAATGGACGGCGGGCTATCTCTTCTGCCGCTTCATATCCCAGCACTTTGCAGGCCGCCCGGTTAGCATAGATGATTTTATAATCTTCTAAAATCAAGATGCCTTCCCGTGCGTTTTCCACCAGCAGAGAATTCTTTTCTCCCGCTTCCCGAATTTGCTTTTCCATCTTGGTTTTAGCCGTAATATCTTCAGATACATTAAGCAGATAATCCGGCGTACCATCTACTTTATACAAAGGCGTTTTGACTGTATGCATAATTTTGACGCCTTCATTGGGAGTAGAAATCAACTCTTGCGGAATATTGAGTTCCCGGCGGCTTTCAAAGACTTTATTGTCTGATTCTCTCACAAATTCCGCCTGTTCTTTGGTAATATCCGTACGATAATTGTCTTTGCCAATTACATCTTTGGCCGATACACCAAAGAGGTCCTCACTCTTCTTATTCCACACAATATATTCGCCCGTATAGCGTTTTACGGACAAAGCAATAGGCAAATTATCCACCACGTTTTGCAAGAAATTTTTAGATTCGCGGATTTCTTTTTCCTGCTGTTTTGTCTGTGTAATATCATTAGCAATAGTCAACACCATCAGAGGTTTTCCCGAAGCGTCAAAAACAGGGGCTTTTGTTAAATGCAAAAGAATTTTTTTACCGTCTTGGCGTTCATATTCTTCCTCGGTGATTTCCACAATTTTGCCGTCTTTAAAAATTTGGTCTTCCCGTTGGTTATAACCTCTTTCATCTTCTGGAGAGGTCATATCTCCCGGGAATAATTTTTCCGCCTCTTTATTAAAGAAACAAACTTGATGATTGACATCATAGGCATAAATAGCCACCGGCGCATTGTCCAAAATTGTCTGCTGCAAATTTTGGGCTTCGGTTAATTTCCTGTCCTTTTCCCTTTTATCAGTAATGTCTTCCGCAATAGAAAGCATCATAAACGGCTTACCTTCTTTATCATAGACAGGCACTTTGATTAAATGCAGCCATATTTTCTTTCCGGTTTTAGTAATATATTCTTCTTCCGGGATATCCAAAGTTTTTCTTTGGCGGAACATCTCTTTTTCCCGTTCTCCATAGAAATCGTTTGACTCCTCGTAAACGGCTTCTTCCGGAAACATTTCCATCGCTTTTCGGTTTACAAAGGCTTCCGTATCATTAACGCCGCGCGCATAAATAGCCAACGGAGCATTGTCCAAGATAGCTTGTTGGAAGTTTTTGGCTTCCATTAGACGGCGTTCTTGTTCTTTCTTCTCAGTTACATCTTCCACCATGGTAATCACAAATTCTGGGTTTCCCTCTGCATCTGATACGGGAACTTTAACCATATTAAGCAACAGACGCTTACCGTTTTCTTTTACATATTCCTCATCCGGGATTTCCAAAGGTTTACCCGACTCAAGTACCTGGGCTTCTCTATTCAAGTAACCGCTTACTTGCTCCTGTGTCTCATGAGGCAAAGACCCTTGTTCGTCAAAATGATTGCCAGACGTAGCAAAAATTTGTTCACACTGTTTATTACGCAGCAACATTTTCCCCTCTTTGGTGCGGGCATACAAGCCAATAGGAGCATTATCTACAATAGCCGTCAAGAAACTGTTTGCTTTAACAATTTCTTGTTCTTGCTGGCGTCTTTTGGTTACATCCTCCACTATGGTAAGCACCAACGGTTCCGGCCCGGCATGTTTGAGCGGGACTTTAATCATATGAATGATTTTTTCATCACCATCATGGCTCAAATACACTTCATCAGGATATTCTCTAATCTTCCCCTCTTCCAAAATTTCTCTTTCCCGGGCATTATATTGTCGGATAATATTAGGATCTTGTTTGGGGTGCGGAGAATTGGCATATTTAGGATCTGCTTCTGCAAAAACCACTTGGCTTTGTCTATTAAAAAATGTCATTTCCCCGTCAATCGTACGCGTGTAAATACCCAATGGCACATTATCTAAAATCCCCTGCAGCAAATTACGGGTCTGTAACAAATCTTCTTCCTGCATGCGGCGGGCGGTAATGTCTTCATAAACCGTCAAAACGGTTATTAATTTCCCGGCAGCATCAAACGTGGGCACTTTTGTCACGGACAAAGTAATTTCTTTGCCTTCATTATTGCGAAAGCTCATCTGACAGCCGGTATGATTTTGTTTTTTATCCCGCACCTCTTTATCCAACATATCTAATGCGCTGGATAACTGGGCCGGCAACAATTCTGTTACCTTACGTCCGATGGCAGCGGTTTCCGTACAACCAAACATTTTTTCGGCTTTTTCATTCCACACTAAACATAGGCCGCGCCGATCCTGTACCGTAACAGCAAAAGGGTAGTTCTCTACAATAGATTTAAAAAACGCTTTTTCCTTTACCAACTGTCGATATTGAGGAGCGGAATCAAAGCTGAGGATAATATATTTTGTTCCAGGCACCCGGGAAGCGCTGACGTTCATATACAACGCTTCCATATCCTTGGTAACCATTTCTTTCATTAAAGAGGCAGGGGCATTTTTTTTCAACAACGTCTGAATGTCAGCAGCTGTTAACCCATATTTTGAGAGAGAAGTATTTTTTAATGCAGAGACACTAAACCCGGACACAGCACTTATACGCTTATTAGCAAGCAAGATCTTCCCTTCTTCATCTGCCAAACAGGCCGCACACGGCAGCAAATCCAACAAAGCTTCCAACTGTTGCAAAGATTCCGGAGTTTCATCATTTTTAGAAAAGAAAGAAAGAATTTTGTTTACCATATATATCCTCGCGCGCGCGTAGTCGCGGTCCCCAAGGGGCCGTGTTTTCTATATGCTAATAAATTCCCGCTTTTCTTGCAAGGAAAAAACTACAAAAAATCCCTGTCGGATAACCGACAGGGGAAAAAACAGAAGTATTTATTCTCCTCTCTATCGCTGGGTGTGAGTGCAAGTTACTTCTGATCCCACAAAAAACAACTGATTGCGCTTATATACGCAAGACACCAACGTAGACTCCTTGACCCCGCTAGCCGGATCCGGCGGCAAATAGCAGTCTATGCGTTTGCAGTCATAGGTTTCCCGGCATTGTGGAAAAGAAGAAGTAGGAAAATTGACCAAATACCAAGAAAATTCCAAATTATAATTCAACGCCTGCAAAAAAGCCTCACATGTTGGCTCCATAATAGGGCACTGGGGCTGGGGACTGACCGCCTGACGCGCTACTCTTTCCTGAAGCAGCGTGTAGCGCTGGTTATTAATGGGGCTGCCTTGCGCCAAATAAACATCAAAGCAGCTATAGCCATCTTCCTGCTTGCGCGAACAACTATATTGCTTCAAAATATCATTTCCCGGGCAGGTGTCCTCTACTTCTTCCGCGTCCGTACCTAAGTAGTAAGGGGTTTCCCTGTCCGTGGTCACGCGGTAATGCGGTGCTCCCTCGGTCCCCATGCCGGCACAGGCACCCAATAACACACAGCCGCCCAATAACACAAACCATTGTTTCATGGTTACAGCATACCAGAAGAACTGGCCCCCCGTCAACAACCCAAAAAAGATTATTTTGTCTACAAGCTTTCGACCCGTGCAAGCACTTGTTCCGCTCCAAGCGTTTATACTTCCTCTCTCACTCCAAAGCTGACCTCTCTTGATTTTCCCAAAATATACCCCGCCGGCAGAACACATCTAAGCGATACCGGCGGGACAACAAAGCAGACAGAAATACCGCTGATAAGACTTACCGTATAAAATGGCAGCCTATACTGTGCTTATTTTTCAACGCGGCATATGTAATAAGCAAGGCCGTTTGGGTGCCGTTGCGCAAGTCCAGCAACTCCTGATTCAGCGCATACCCTTTATAAAACACGTCAATCTCATTATGCAAATGGCGCAGGATTTTTTCCGCCCGGCTTAAATGCGTTGCACTGCGCACTAGGCCCACATAGTTCCACATCGTACTTTTCAGCGTAGCCAAATCCTGCTTAATCAAGTTCAAGTCCGGCTGTTTATCCGGCACAATCCATTCTTTGGGCTCCGGCAGACGGAATTGCTGGGCGTGAATATCCTGCCAATCAGCCTCCGCACATAAATACCCCGTCGCCACCGCTTCCAGCAAAGAAGTACTGGCCAAACGGTTGGCCCCATGATAGCCGGTGCAGGCCGTCTCTCCTACGGCATTTAAATGCAGAATGTTGGTTCGCCCCTGCGGGGTGGCATATACGCCGCCGCAAAAATAATGCGCTGCCGGCACCACAGGAATGGGCTGCTGGGTAATATCTATGCCCTCTTTTAAGCAGGTTTCATAAATGGCCGGGAAGCGTTCTTTGGTATGTTGGGCTGGTTCATGGGTAATGTCCAAATATACGCAATCGTGGGAGGTTTTCAAGCGTTCTTCTTCTATGGCACGGGCCACAATGTCACGCGGGGCCAAATCCTTAAGCGCATGGTATTTAGGCATGAACGCTTCCCCGTTGCAATTGCGCAGTACCGCTCCTTCCCCGCGCAGCGCCTCGGAAATTAAGAAGCTTTTCCCTTTGGCAAATACCGTCGGGTGGAATTGCATAAATTCCATATTCATTACACGTGCGCCCACCCGGTAGGCCATGGCAATACCGTGTCCGTAAGCATGCTCTGCATTGGTCGTATGACGGTAAACCTGCCCCACGCCGCCGCTGGCAAGTATGGTCTTTTTGGCCTTAATGGCGCATACTTCGCCGGTTTTATTATCCAGCACATACGCACCAAAACACGTCAGCGGAGCATAGCGGTCCATAATATCAGTGGAGCTGTGCGAAAGCGTGAGCAAATCCACCGCCGCATGGTTTTCCAGCAGCATCACATTTTTCTCTTTTGCTAATGCTTTATGTATGGAAGAAAGTAAGGAATGACCCGTCGTGTCTTTCCAATAAATAATGCGGTTTTTGGTATGGGCCCCTTCCCGCGTAAAAAGCAAATTGCCTTGCTCATCACGCGAAAAATCCGTATGCAGCTCATTTAAAAAAATCTTTTTAACCGCGTCACATCCCGCCTGGGAAAGCGTGCGCACGGCACTTTCATTGCACAAGCCGGCAGTGGCCAAACGTACGTCTGCCAGAAGCTCTTCCACATTAAGCTCCGGCTCATATACAATCCCCCCCTGAGCCAAATCGCTGTTGGCCACGTCCCAGCCGCCGCAGCTGAGCAAAGTAACCTTCAGTCCGCGCCGGGCCGCTTCATAAGCATATACGGAGCCGGCAATCCCCGCGCCGACAACCAAACAATCTGTTTGCAATATTTTCATACTCTTATTATATAAAAACCCCAGCCGGCGCCACTTGGGAAAAAACATTTTTTTCCTTGCGTTTTATTTAAATAAAATGTTATATTAGTCAAATTTTTTCAACATACCCCCAAATTTTGTATAATATTTGTGTCAAATAAATCTCCTGTGTCCCCATGAAACGGATTTTTAATAAAGGAGAAATAAAATGACAAAAAGCAACAGCATACTGGAAAAAATCGCCGAGGCGTTAGTAAAAGTAGGGGACAATGTCCGCGGCGCACATTACCTGACCAACCACATTAAATAAAAGTCAGGACATCCAAGCCAAGCGGACCGATGGGTCGCCTTGGCAGACGGGAAGAAGAAATCTTCTTTCCCGTCTCAAACCCGGATGATGATTTGAATAATTAAAAAGCCCGCGTGTTACACGCGGGATTTTTTATCGGCGTATATTCAACGGGGCTAACAGGATGTCACAGGATTGGCATACCCCAGACTTTTGCAAAAATCTTGTCCATCGGCCGTAAAAGCCAAACATTTTTCTTCCGGCACTTTGCCTACAGCATTGGCTTCTTGATATACGCAAATACCATAACTTCTATCCACACGCTGCACTCTGACATATCTTGAGGAAGATATATCTATTGTAAAGTCGTTAATAGTATATGAAGATCCAGTGGCCGCTTCCACTTCCAAAGGCAACAGGCTAAATAAAGTGGGCATAGATGCTCCGCTTCCATCATATAGATGGTCATAATAATAAACATCTCTGGCAGCAGCCACCTGATGTGCCAGAGAACGGGCATCTGTAAATTTAGCCCGGTCTATAGAGCGCCGGTAAGAGCCTAAAGCTATACCTGCCAAAATAGCAATTATTACCACCACCGCCATTAATTCTGCCAACGTAAATGCGCGGCGGTCCAAACAGTTAAAAATTTTTTGCATAAAAACTCCTTTTTTTCCTTATTATGTTTAGTATATAGGTTTTTGGTTTTAATTTCAAATTTTCCCCCTTGAAAGACGCATATAAAATACTATAATGAGAGAAATACCCCCCTCTAAGGAGTGTTTATGCCTGATCTACAAGTCTTTGCCCCGACCGACGGAAAACTCGTTCCATTGGAACAAGTGCCTGACCCAGCCTTTAGTGAACATATGCTCGGCGATGGGATAGCCATTGCCCCCTCCTGTGGTTTTACAGCAGCCCCCTTTGACGGAAAGGTTATTAGCATTCACAAAGCTTTACACGCCGTAGTGATTGGGAGGCCGGGCCTAGAAGTGTTAATTCATGTCGGTGTAGAAACCGTCAACTTGCAAGGAAAAGGATTCAAGGCATTGATCAAAGCAGGAGACGAAGTCAAAAAAGGCCAACACTTAACAGAATTTGACCCAGACTTTCTAGCACAAAATGCCCCCAGCAATTTGGTTATCTTAATTGTTACCTCTCCAGATGAAGCCGTATTAGATAAAAACAATATCTCCCAAGTAAAAGCAGGCCAAGATGCCGTATTTTCTCTCTCATGCGAAAATGCAACAGGCGAAGATACGCAATCCCCAACAACCGATTGGCTTAACTCCCGCTCGGTTACGATACCTAACTTAAATGGTCTGCACGCCCGCCCGGCAGGACGCCTAGCGGAAGCCGCAAAACAATTCCCTTTTCCCATACAACTGGTTTGTGCAGAAAATGCCGCTGACGCTAAAAGTCTAGTCGCCATTATGGGGCTTTCTCTTGCCCGCGGCAGCGAAGTGTGCTTGCGCGCCCCCAAAGACCAGGCCGAAGCGGGTCGCGCCCTGGAAGATTTGGCCCGTCTGCTGGAAAGCGGCCTAGGCGAAGCCCCGACAGAAGAAACGGCAGATAGCGTCTGCTCTACAGATAAGCCCTGTTTATGCAACAATACTTCCACACCAGACCTCTCCTCGGCCGCAGTGCTCAAAGCATTGACCGCCTGTACAGGAATTGCCCGGGGAAAAGCCTTTTTGTTTACCGCGGCTGATGTGTCCTTTGAAGAAAACGCCTCCGACAGCACCGCCGAACAAATCCTCTTAACCCAAGCGCTGCACGACACGGAATCAGACTTCAAAGCAGCTATCCTCTCCGCTCCGAGCAAAGCAGCCAAGGAAATTTTGCAAGCGCATGCGGAGCTTTTAAAAGATCCCTTTTTAGCCCAGCAGGCGGCCCTGCATATCCAGCATGGTAAAAGTGCGCCGTATGCTTTTAACGAAGCCATTCGCGCCAGCATTGACGTATTGAAAAAAACAAAAAACCGCTTTTTGCTTGAACGCATCGCCGATTTTAAAGATTTGCGCCGCCGGGTACTTGTCAAATTAACCGGAGCACAAACTAAAAAACCGGACTTTCCGGAAGGCTGCATCGTCATAGCAGATGAACTTCTTCCTTCCGACTTGGCTCTCTTTGACAGCCGGGTGCGGGGAGTCTTGCTGGCTTATGGTTCCCCCACGGCACATGTGTCCATTCTGCTTAGAAATATGGGGCTTCCCTCTCTGGTGGGAGCCGGCGAATGTGTGCTTAATATAGAAAGTGGCGCAGAACTGGGTTTAAACGCCACAGAGGGATTGCTTTATGTACGCCCAAACGCCCAGCAAATATCCCAACTAGACGAAGCCTTGCGCAAAGAGCAAACGGCCCGGGAGCAAAACCAAAAAGCCGCCCAGGAAAAAGCACTTACCCAAGACGGAGTGCACATTCACGTCTGCGGCAATGCTTCCAATGAACGGGAAGCTTTGTCTGCCGCAGAAAATGGGGCAGATGGATTAGGCCTAGTGCGCACTGAATTTTTATTTTTCCAAGGCAAAGAACCTCCTTCTGAAGAGCGGCAGTTTATGCTCTATCAAAATATAGCCGCCGCTTTGCATGGCAAGCTGGTTACCCTGCGCACCTTGGACGTAGGTGGGGACAAGCCCGTCCCCTATATGCCGCTTCCGCCGGAGGAAAACCCCATTGTCGGTCTGCGCGGCGTGCGCAATTACAGTGTATACCGCGACATTTTCCTTTCCCAAATCCGGGCCATGCTGCGCGTACAACCGGCCGGAGCGGTGCGAATCATGCTGCCAATGGTGACTTTTGTAGACGAGCTGTTGGAATACAAAAAAATTATTGCCCAGGAAAAGGAAATATTGGGCATTACCGCCCCGGTAGAATTGGGTATTATGGTAGAAGTACCTTCCGCCGCGCTGATGGCGGCCCAGTTTGCCGCCCACGCGGACTTCTTTTCTTTGGGAACCAATGATTTAACCCAATATACCCTAGCCATAGACCGCGGACATAAAACTTTGTGCGCCCGGGCGGACCATTTACACCCCAGTGTACTTAAACTGATTGCGCTCACTTGCCAAGGCGCCCAAAAACACCACCGGCCCGTAGCCGTCTGCGGCGCTATGGCAGGGGACCAGCAAGCCGTACCATTGCTTATTGGTCTGGGGGTAACGGAACTTGCTGTCGGGGCCAATGCTATTGCACAAATCAAAGCCCAAGTGCGCACGCTGGACAAAACACACTGCGCACAAGTGGCCCAACAAGCGTGCGAAATGGAAAGTGCGGCCCAAGTGCGGCAACTGATTAAAAAAGAATTTGGTGTATAAACTTCAACTGGAGAACTTCATGCAAAACCTAAAAAATACATTTGCCCCCCTCGGACGGGGACTGGTTAAACTGGGCAAAGCCCTGATGTTGCCCATTGCCGTCTTGCCTATTGCCGGTCTGTTGCTGCGCTTAGGCCAGCCGGACTTGCTTAATATCGCTTTCATGGCGGCTGCCGGGCAGGCAGTATTTACCAATTTGCCTGTCATTTTTGCTCTAGGCGTAGCCATTGGCTTTGCCGATGAAAATCATGGTGCCGCGGCACTGGCGGCTTTTGTAGGCTATGTGATTTTGACGGCCTCCTTAGGCGTATTGGACGACGATATTGATATGGGCGTACTGGGCGGTATTATCGTGGGCGTTACTGCCGGGTTGCTGTACAATAAATACAAAAGCATTAAGCTCCCTTCTTATTTGGCTTTTTTCGGCGGACGGCGTTTTGTGCCGATTGTAACAGGCGCCGCCTGTTTGCTTATTGCCGCGGCGGCTTATTTTGTTTGGCCGCCGATTGCGCGCGTAATTGGAGCCTTTGGCGACTGGACGATTACTTCAGGCAACATTGGCCTTTTCTTTTATGGCATCGCCAACCGCCTGCTTATACCGCTGGGCCTGCACCACATTTTAAACAATTTAGTTTGGTTTCAATTTGGCAGTTTTGAAGTAGTCAAAGAAGGCGTAGTCACCATTGTACAAGGCGACTTGTCCCGCTTTTTTGCCGGAGACCCAATGGCCGGCCCCTTCATGGCGGGCTTTTTCCCAATTATGATGTTTGGCTTGCCGGCGGCGTGTTTGGCCATGATTGCCACTGCCAAAACCGCACGCAAAAAAGCCATCAGTGGGTTACTGCTGTCCATGGCGTTAACTTCGTTTTTAACCGGCATCACAGAGCCTATTGAGTTCTCTTTTATGTTTTTGGCGTTCCCGCTTTATGTACTGCATTCGCTGCTTACGGGCTTGTCTTTAGTCATCATGAACATATTGGAGATTAAACTCGGCTTTACTTTCTCCGCCGGGCTATTTGACTATTTGCTCAGCTACGGCTTGGGCAAAAACGGCCTCTATTTAATCCCGGTAGGCATTGTGTATGCGTTGCTGTATTATTTCTTGTTCAAATGGGCTATCGTGAAATTCAATTTAACCACCCCCGGACGCGAACCAGAAGAAACGGACCAAGAGGCCGCCCCGCCAACGCCCGCTGTACAAGCTGCGCCGCAAGCCGCAGCGGCTGGACCGGTCGCGGCAGCCAGCACAGAAGCCCCTAAAACAGAAATATCCGTCCCAGCCGCAGATGACCAAAGCCGCGGCGCCAACTACCTGCGCGGTTTGGGCGGGAAAGACAACATTAAAACCATTGACGCCTGCGCCACGCGCTTGCGCCTGGAGGTGGTCAATGCCGACGCTGTTGATACGCCCGCCCTTAAGGCCTTAGGGGCGCGCGGCGTGGTCAAAGCCGCCGGCGGGGCCGTACAGGTTATTATCGGGCCCGAAGCGGACCTCATATCGGACGAGATTAAAAAATACTTAAAATAATATGAAACTGATTATTACTAAGCATAATTTAGGGCTTTGGGCCGCCTCTTATATTTGCAAACGCTGGCAAGCGCGCAGCAAGGACCCCTTTGTGCTGGGCCTGCCTACCGGCGGTACGGTGGTTGACATGTACGCTGCCCTGGCCGGGCTGGTTAAAAACGGCAAGATGAGCTTTAAAAATATCGTCACGTTTAATATGGACGAATATGTCGGCCTGCCGCCGCAGCATGCGCAAAGCTACCACTATTATATGAAACACAACCTGTTTGACCATGTGGACGCCCAAGCACAAAACATACACATTTTAAATGGCATGGCAAAAGACCTGCCCGCTGAGTGTGCTCAATACGAAGCGGCTATTGCCCAAGCCGGAGGCATAGATTTATTTTTGGGCGGCGTAGGACGCAACGGCCATTTGGCTTTTAATGAACCGGGCTCTTCTTTTGACTCCCGCACCCGCGTCATGGAGCTGACCGAAAGCACCCGCCAGGCCAATGCCCGCTTTTTTGAGGGCAATCCGGCCCTTGTGCCCACACAGGCCTTAACCGTAGGCATCGGTACAGTACTGGACGCACAGGAACTGCTGTTTTTAGCTTCCGGCGCCAGTAAAGCGGAAGCGGTGGCCCGTTTGACCCAGGGGGAAATCACCCCCAGCTGGCCTATTACCGCTTTAAAAACGCATACCCGCGCCGCATTGCTGGTGGATATGCAAGCCGCGGCGGCATTAACCGGTCCGGCAAAAACCCAAATGCGAGAAGCCCTGCGTCTCCACCCGGAAGAGGACATTATCCTCACTTTATAAAAGGCTAAGGAGAGTCTGTTATGTCCCATCAACTCATTATCAATGCCCGCGTAATTACTTCGGAAAAAGTACTTCCGGACCACTGCATAGAAATCAAAGACGGCAAAATAGCCTCCGTATTTCCGTGCCAGCGGCTGCAGGCATTGGAAAAAGACGTAGAGGTATGGGACGCTGATGACGCCTACGCCGCACCGGGCCTGATTGATTTGCATATTCACGGCTTTGGCGGGTTTGGGCCGGAGCTGGGAACGCAGGAAGCATTGCTGAAGATGTCTGAAGAGCTAGCCAAACACGGCGTAAGTGCCTTTTGCCCCACGCTCTACTGTGGTCAGCCCCAACAAATGCGGCAAATTATAGAAAACACTGTCGGCGCTTTTGGCAAAGAACAAGGGGCCCGGCTCTTAGGCTACCACCTGGAAGGGCCTTTCATCTCCCCCAAAAAGCCCGGCGTGATGAAACCGCAGGATATTTCCCCCATAGACCTGCCGGCTTTGCAGTCCCTGTGGCAGGCGGCCCGGGGGCACATGGCCATTATGACCGCCGCGCCGGAACTTCCGGGCATTGAACAGCTGGCGGCCTTCTGCCGGGAAAAACATATTCTGCTCCAAGCCGGCCACACCAACGCCACATACGAAGAATTTCTGCATGGGACAGAGCTGGGTATAACCCATGTGACCCACCTTTTTAACGCTATGAGCCCGTTTACCCACCGCGCTCCCGGCGCAGCGGGAGCGGTGCTGATGCACCCGGAAATTTCCGCCGAGATCATAGCAGACGGCGTGCATGTGCACCCGGACGTTGTAAATTTTCTGGGCCGGATTAAACCGCCCCAAAACATCGTACTGGTGACTGATGCTTTGCTCCCCACCGCCCAATCCAACCCGCCTTTTTTGGCTAACCAGGAAGAAGTGGTATTTGAAGGCGGCGTGTGGAAGCGCGCCTCAGACCGCGTAATAGCGGGCTCTGCCTTAACCATGCTGCAGGGGATAAAAAACTTGGTCAGTTTCGGTTTTCCGCTGCCACAGGCCGTCGGCTGCGCCAGCGCCAACCCGGCCCGGTTGCTGGGATTTAAAAACAAAGGCGCTTTAACCGCCGGCATGGACGCTGATATTACTGTATTTGACCGCCAATTCCAACCGGTGCGCACATTTATTAGCGGGCAGAGGAGTTGAGAAGCATTCCCCCATTTTGATAGAATATAGATAAATCAAGACGCAGCACAAGCCGCCGCGGTACTGGGCGGCTTGATTTATCTATTATGAGTTCGCAAGCAAAAGCCTTAAAAACCGGCAATCCATTTAAAGCCCGCACCATATCCAGCCTGCTGATTAAATTTTCAGCTCCCGCGGTGGCGGGTATGTTTGTCAGTGCACTCTATAACATCATTTCCCGCATTTACGTAGGGCACGAGTTTGGCGCCGCCGGCATAGCCAGCATTACGCTCTTGTTTCCCATGGGCTTTTTCTTTATGGCATTCAGTGTGTTAATCGGGGTAGGCGCAAATGCCCTTTTTTCTATCCGCTTAGGTGAAAAAAATGAAGAAGAAGCCCAATATATTCTAGGCAACGCCTTTGTAGCGCTCTTTTTAATTAGCGCCTTTTTAATGACGTTGGGCTATATCTTTATGGGGCCCATTTTAGCCTTTTTAGGGGCTGATGAAGTTACCCTGCCCTATGCCACCGCTTACATGCAGGTGGTGCTGCCGGGATATTGTTTGTTTAACGTCGGGGCAGGCATGAACAACTTTATCCGCTCTTCCGGCCACCCCAAAACCGCTATGGCGACGCAGTTTATCGGGGCGTTTTTGAACCTGACAGTGGCCCCGCTGACTATCTTTGTATTAGGTTGGGGTATGCGCGGGGCGGCGTCTGCCACCGTATGTGGGCAGGTGGTGTCTTTTACGTGGATTTTACTTTTCTTTTTAGGACCGCGCAGCAAATATAAACTGCATTTTCGCTACATGCGTCTGCGCTGGAGTATTCTTTCCGCCAGTGCACTTATCGGGGTGTCCCAATCCGTATTCCAGCTGGCTTCCAGCGCGCTGAACCTGCTTTTAAACCACGCTTTGCTTAAATACGGCGGCAATGTGGCGGTGTCTGCCATGGGTATAGCCATCAGCTCCAACGCCATTTTCCTCATGCCGCTTTTGGGCTTAAGCCAAGGGGCCCAGCCGTTGATTGGCTATAACTATGGCGCACGCAAATATTCTACCTCTTTTCAAACGCTTAAAATGGCTATCCGCTGGGGCATTATAGTCGGCTTTACTGGTTCTATGATTGCGTTGCTGTTTGCTCCGTATATTGTGCGTATTTTTAACGGTACCGACCAGGAGCTCATTGCCTTGGCCTCCAAAGCGGTGCGTATTTTAAATATTTTCACCGCGTTTGACGCATTGCAAATACTGGGCAGCAGCTTCTTCCAGGCCATCAACAAGCCTTTCCGTGCCGCCGTGCTGAGCCTTTCTCGCCAAGTGCTCATTATTATCCCGCTGGTGCTGATACTGCCGCTGTTCTTTGGGCTTTACGGCGTGTTCTTTGCGCCGCCGATTGCAGACTTCCTCTCCTGCATACTGACGTATTTTATGCTTCGGGGATATTTTGCCAAATACAAACAAAACTTCTTCTTCAGCCGCAAATTTTCTACCCGTTAAAAAACCCGCGCTGCATGCGCGGGTTTTGGGCTCTTAGAACAGAGAAATTAAAAATTGATTTTCTCCTCTACCAAATAAGCCGGCCGTTGCTTGACTTCCGTAAAGATACGGCTCAAATACTCCCCCAAAATCCCCAAGGTTATCAACTGCACCCCGCTGAAAAACAATATAGTTACCATGATAGAAGCGTACCCGCTGACTGGGTTGCCCCACACCAGTTTCTGGTAGGCAATCCAGAGCGCAAATACAAAAGCAAATAAGGCCACCAATACCCCGGCATATGTCCACAATTTAAGCGGCAAAGAAGTGGCAGAGGTCAGGCCGCCTA
>CALVFA010000011.1 GCA_944326725.1 uncultured Elusimicrobiales bacterium
TGTATTTCCAGGCGGCTCCCTGCGCCGCCTTCGGTGCAGCTGGTAATAGTCATTTTAGACACCGCCGCTACAGAGTACAAGGCCTCTCCGCGAAAGCCAAAGGTGTGCAAAGCGTTTAAATCTTCAAAGCGGGTGATTTTGCTGGTGGCGTGGCGCAACACGCTGGCGGCCAAATCATCTGGGCTCATGCCGCAGCCGTCGTCATTAATGCGTATCAGCTCCCGCCCGCCGCCTTCTATATCCACGCGGATATGGCGCGCGCCGGCGTCTACGGCGTTTTCCAAAAGCTCTTTGAGCACGCCCGCCGGCCGCTCTATCACTTCCCCGGCGGCTATTTGCCCGGCCGTTTTTTCATCTAATACATGAATCTTCTTCATTTTCCACCCGCTTCTTCCACTCGGCAATCAGCTGCAGCGCGCCCATAGGGGTCAGTTTGTCCGGGTCCGTCAGTTTAATTTCCTGCACAATGGGTGCGGAAAATAAATCTTTGACCGGGTCTTTCTCCCGCGCCGATATTTTGGCGCCCTTTTTGGCTTCCAAATCTTTAAGCACTTTGCGCGCGCGCACCGTAACCGCCGCCGGCAGCCCGGCGATTTCCGCCACATGGATACCGTACGATTGGTCCGCCGCGCCGGGCAAAATTTGATACAAAAAAGCCAGCTTGCTCTGCCCAAAAGAGTCTTGATACTCTTTGGCTTCCACATGGAAATTTTTGACGCTGGGATATTTGTTTTCCAAATCCACCAGCTCAAAATAATGCGTGGCAAAAAGCACCTTGGCCCCGCCTTTGGGCTTATAAAGGTATTCTACAATCGCCCAGGCGATGGATATGCCGTCAAAGGTGGAAGTGCCGCGGCCCACTTCGTCTAACAAAATCAAACTGCGCGGCGTTTGGGAAGCCAAAATATGCGCCGTTTCGTTCATCTCCACCATAAAGGTAGAGTTGCCCCGCTGCAACGCATCATGCGCGCCAATACGCGTCATAATTTTATCCACCACACCCACAATCGCTTCCTGTGCCGGAACAAAAGAGCCCATTTGTGCCATAATGACTATCAAGGCCGTTTGTTTTAAATACACGCTTTTGCCGCCCATATTGGGCCCGGTAATAAGCATGAGCTGGGTGGTTACTCCGTCCATATTTAAATCGTTGGGCACAAAGGAGCCCGCCGGCAGCAGCGACTCTACAATCGGGTGCCGCCCGCCTTTATAGGAAAGGCCGGTGCCGTCATTAATCAACGGGCGCACATAGTGGTTTTTCATCGCTGCCAGCGCCAAAGACAAATAGACGTCCAGCTCCGCCGCAATCTGCGCAAAGGTTTTCAGCGCGCCTGCCTGGCCCGCCAGGGTTTTGCGCACCGCGTCAAACAAAGAGCTTTCCAAGCGCAAAATGCGGCTTTCCGCGTTTAAAATTTTATTCTCCAGCTCTTTGAGCTCTTCGGTAATATAGCGCTCGGCATTGGTCAGCGTCTGTTTGCGCGTGTAGTTGTAAGGCACTTTGGCGCTGTGGGTTTTGGTCACTTCCAAATAATAGCCGTAAATGGAATTGTATCCCGCTTTCATATTGGGGATACCCGTCTTTTCCCGCTCGCGTTGGCACAGCTCTTCCAAGGCTTTGCCGCCGCCGCTGTGCAGGTTGCGCAAATCGTCCAGCTCGGCGTTATAGCCGTCCCGGATAATATGTCCGTCCCCAATACGAAGGGGCGGCTCTTCATTAATTGCTTCGTAAAGCAGGCGCGACATTTCCTGCGCGGTGGGATAAACGGCGTCAAATTGTTCCTTTAAATGCGGGGTCACCGCTGGGCCGTATTTCTCCAGCCAGCGGTTTAGCGGCTCAGCATTGAGTAAAGACTGCCTAAGCCCGCCCAAATCCCGCGGGGAGGCATTGCCCGCAGACACGCGCGACATAATACGCTCCACATCCGATATATTCTGCAAAATGGCGCCCAGCGCGCCCAGTGCGTCTGGGTTTTTAGTCAGCCCTTCCACGCAGTCTTGGCGATGGCGGATTTCTTCCACCGACAGCAGCGGGTGCAAAATCCATTCCCGCAGTTTGCGGCTGCCAAAAGAAGTTTTGGTGTGGTCCAACAGCGCCCACAGGCTGCCGGCCCGCACCCCTTCCTGGCTTTTGACAAGCTCTAAAGAATTGACGGCGTTTTCATCAATTTGCAAAGAGTCCGTCAGCTCCGTATAAGAAGGCACCAGCGTGTCTTTAACCCCTGGCTCCGTGGTGGACACATAAGCCAGCGCCTGCAAAGCGCACGAAAGCGCCAGCTCTTTGCCCCGCCACAAAGACAGCGGCGGCCAGGCCGCAGGCAGTGTAAAATCCCCCTCAAAAGGCGGCAGCTCTGTCAGAGGCAAGCGGGCGGGCAGCACCACTTTGTTTTGCAATAGCTGCAGGGTGTGTGCGTCGGCCGCTATTTCTGCCGGGTTAACCGAGGCCAGCGCCCCGGCCAAAGCCGTAAAATTGACGTCGTCTGCGTTTTGGCTGGCCCAAAACTGCCCGGTGGATACTTCCACACACGCCAAACCCCAGCCTTTGCCGTCGGCGCGCAGACACACTAAGAAATTGGACTGGTTGGCGTCGAGCATGTCGTCTTCCATGACGGTGCCGGGTGTAATTACGCGGATTACTTTGCGCTCAAAAAGCTTGCTCTTGCTGTCCGCCCCGGAGCTGATTTGCTCGCAAATGCCTATTTTTTTGCCCGCTTTGAGCAGACGACCAATATAGGAAGAAGCCGCGTGGAACGGAATGCCGCACATGGGTACGCCATGGCGCTGCGTCAGCGTCAGTCCCAACAGGGCACTGACTTCGCGCGCCTGTTCATCAAACATCTCATAAAAATCACCCAAACGGAAAAAAAGGATAATCCCCGGATACTGGTTTTTAATTTCGTAATACTGCTTCATTAAAGGGGTATTGTAACTGTTTTGCATAAGGCTATTTTATCAATTTTGCGCCCTGCTTTGGCGCATTTTAGTCTTTATATCCCGCACGCGAGGAGCCGCGGGCGCACTTTATCTAAAACCGACGGAAAATAAAGAAAGCGCTTACCCCGTCGCTCGCCTTTTCAAATTATTTTTTAGGTAAGCCGCACGCTGGTCCGGCCAATAAAGGGAAGAGTTCTCCCTGCGGGGGCAGCTCCATTAAGCGCTTGTGCAAAAGGGCGGGGCCCGCGTTGAGATAAAGGAAAATGACAGAACCTTCTTTTTTTGTTATAATATATATGTTCTTAAAGTAAGTTCTTTTAAGCTGCGGGCCCGCCCGCGGCGTTTTTAACCCTTTGTTCGGTAGGGTGGCTGAGTGGTCAAAAGCAACGGTCTGTAAAACCGTCGGGCTACGCCCTACATAGGTTCGAATCCTATCCCTACCAAAAATATAACCCCGCGAAAGCGGGGTTTATTTTGTTTTAGTTGATTCAGCGCCACAACACGCCAATCTGTACGGCGGGCAGGGATTCTGCGGAGAGAGCATTTTGGTTGTTGTTCCGCTCTGATTTCAGTTCTTCCTCTTCCACCAAATAGGGCTGTACAAACACCCCGTAACGCCGCCCCTGCAAACGTTGGGCAAAAATTTCAAGCTTTATCCGCTTTTTCCCCGACAGTTCGTTTTTAAGAGGATAGACAAAAAATTGCAGACAGTCCCACGGACCTTGTTTAATGTCCACCCTATAAACAAAAGACGCTTGGGAAGAAAGAACAGGAAAAGTCTGCACCTGTAATTGCCGGGACCGGGCCCAACGCCACGCAGGCAAATAAACCGCAAACATATTATCTACCCGGCCTTCTTCATCGGGCAGAGGAAGCAGCAGTTCTTGGCGTGCGTTCCATATCCATGACAATTGACTGGCGTGCAGGCGCAACCCCAAGTAACGGTCCGCCTGCTGTTCCTGAGCAGAAACAGGCCGTAACCCTTGAGGGGAAGACATTTCCAAGCTTTCTTGCAGGCGCTGGGACTCTATTCTTTTTCTTTGAACGACAGAAGCGCGCATCCATTCCAAAGACACCTGCCCCCAAGCACTTTGCACGCACAGAAAGACACAAAAAAACCACAGAATTTTTTTCATACTTTTAGCAAATCTATTATCTTCTTCCCCTCTAAAATGATACAAAAAACCCCGCTCTTTGCGGGGTTTTGAAAACAGAAATGGCATTTATAAATTTTTATACCAAGCTGGAACGGGTATTTTATTTTGGCCATTATCAGTTAATGTTTGATGGACCCAGTTTTTCATTTTTTCCCAATTAAAAGCATCCTTTTGTGCCACAACCCAATATTCATGATTCAAAATTTGCTGCACTTGGGCGGCCACATCTGCATTGGCCTGACGCAAAGACGCAAAATCTCCGTAGAGATATTTCAATTGCAAATTCAATTCTTCTGCCAATTTTTTCTCATTTTTTTGCTCAGAAGCGAAACGAACCACATTTTCATGTCCCTGCAACAATTTGGACAGAACGACCGAATGTTCCGGGTAAGCAGAAATCAACGCTTTAAGAGCGGCAGAAGCTTTGGCTTCCTCACGCTGAGCCAAATTCTGCGCGTCTAAAGCCCGGGCTTGGGCGGCAGCCTTTCTAGCAAAAGCTCCAGCCAGCATATCGCCAAAAGCCATCATTTTTCCTTCCCGCCCGCCATACACATAATACAAGGAGGAGGCAGAAGAGGTTGAATCAGAGGAAGAGGGCTTTTTGTTTTCTTTTTTCTGTTGAGCAGACTGCTGTTTTTTCTCGGCAATAGCGCGGGCAGTCATTTCTCCCAAGGCCATGGCTTTGCCTTCTCTTCCCACATAAGGATAGGCGGGAGTTTGTGCAGGAAGCGCTGAAGGAATCAGCGTTAACACCAGCCACATAAAAATTAACTTTTTCATAAGACGAAACTCCTTCATTTGTTATATAGATAAAAACACTTTTATTAATATATATTGTAGATATTCCCGTCTCGCGATACGAGGGTCCTTGGACCTAGCCTGTGAAGACATTAAGACCTATTTTTGTCTTAGGACCTGGCTTCGGTTAAATCTGAAAAAAATCCCTAAGCACAAAAAACCCCGCGCCCAAGGGGTGCGGGGTTCAAGAAACACAGGCAATTACAGTTCTTCTTTAATAGAGGCCATAAATTCCTGCCATGGCTTTTTAGCCTCGCCGCCGCCTTGGGCAAAGTCCGGCCGGCCGCCGGCGCGGCCGTTGAGGCTTTCGGCTATTTGTTTAGCCACCTGCAAGGCATTGGTATTGGGCAGTTGGCCCACCATTTTGACTACAAAGGAACGTTTGCCGTCCCGGTCCGTACTGACGATGACAAGGGCCTTGTCATACTTCTGCCCCACCGTATCGGCAATGGTGCGCAGCTCGCGCGGTTGGGCGCCTTCGGCATTCTGCATAACCAGCGTGGCGCCGTTTTGCATGGTAAAGGACACCTGCGCCAAACCGCCGGCCGCCATCGTTTTCTCACGGAAAGCCATATAGCGTTTTTTCACTTCTTTTAATTCGTCTATTAAAGCATTTAAGCGCCCGGCCACGTCCTGCACGGGAACCGTCAGACGGGCCGCCATTTCTTCGGCCTGGGTATTAATCTGTTTTAAATAATCCAGCGCCGCCGGGCCGGCCACCGCTTCAATACGGCGGATACCGGCAGACAAAGACCCCTCTTTTAAAGGCACCACAGTGATGACTTGGGCCGTATTGGATACATGGGTCCCGGCGCAAAGCTCTAAACTGTATTTGTCTTCCGGCTTATCAAAGCCGCCGCCCATCATCACGAAGCGGGCCGGGTCTGCATATGTTTCACCCAGCAAGGTCACCGCTCCCAAACGCGCCGCGTCTTTGAGCGGGCGCTCCTGACAGGCAACAGGCAGTGCCGCATCTATGGCGTTCTGCACCAGCGCCCACACTTTTTTCCACTCGTCTGCCGTCGGCGTTTTGGAAAGCGTATAGTCAAAGCGCAGCCGCTGGGGCGATACAAAAGAGCCGCTTTGGTGCACACCCTGCCCAAACACTTGACGCAAGGCAGCGTTGATGATATGAATGGCGCTGTGATTGGCGGCGGCGCGGCGGCGGGCTTCTTTATTGACTTGCAAAAGCACCTCTTCACCGGTTTTCAAGACGCCGTCCACTTTGTGCAAGAACACTTTGCCAATGGGTTTCTGCACGTCCAACACGCGGGCAGCGGTTTGTCCGTCTTTTAAAATAAGCCCCGTGTCACCCACCTGACCGCCGGATTCGGCGTAAAAAGAAGTTTGGTCAAATACGGCATATCCGGCCCCGGACAAGGCGGGCACTTCTTCCAAATTTTCATTTAAAAGCGTCAGCACACGGGCTTTCTGCTCCAGCGTGTCATAGCCGGTGAACTGGGTGGCGGGATACTTGTTTTCCAGCGTCTGCAAGGTTTTGACTTTTTCTTTGGAAAGCTCATCTGCGTAGCTGCGGCTTTTGGCGGCGGCGGCTTCTTTGGCTTTTTCATAGCCGGCCTCGTCCACCTGCACACCTTTGGCGGCGGCAATTTCGCGCGTCAGCTCCAGCGGGAAGCCAAACGTTTCGTGCAAATAAAACGCGTCTTCGCCCGAAAGGGTTTTGCCTTTTTTAGCCAGCAGAGCGTCTAATTTTTCTTCGCCGGTCTGCAAGGTTTTAAAGAATGTTTCTTCTTCGGTTTTCAGCACGTCTTCAATATGACGCAGATTTTTATCAATTTCCGGGTAGAGCCCGTCAAAAATCGCGCTTACTTTTTTAGCCAGCGTATAGAGGAACGGCTTTTGGCTGCCCATCAGCTTGGCATAGCGGGCGGCGCGGCGGATTAAGCGGCGCAAAATATAGCCGCGGCCTTCGTTGGAGGGCAAAATGCCTTCCGCAATTAAGAAAGAAGAGCTGCGCACATGGTCTGCGATAATGCGCAGGGCAGAAATTTCCTGCGGGGTCTTGCCGGAAATGCCCAAAATCTTTTGCGCTTCCTGCGTCAGCGGGGTGAAAAGGTCCGTTTCAAAAATGTTTTGCTTGCCCTGCATCACCATACACAGGCGCTCCAGCCCCATGCCCGTATCTATATTGTTCTGCGGCAAGGGCTGCAGGGAGCCGTCTTCCTGGCGGTTATAACTTTCAAAAACGATGTTCCAAATTTCTACAAAGCGTCCGCAGTCGCAGGTAATGTCGCAATGCGGGTTTTTGCAGCCTTTGTCGCCAAAGTCATAATAAATCTCGGTGCAGGGGCCGCAGGGGCCGGTGGGGCCCATGGTCCAAAAGTTGTCTGCTTCGTCCAATTCAAAAATGCGCTCTTTGGGCACATATTGCAACCACGCCTCATAGGCTTCTGCGTCACGCGGGGCAATGCCGCCTTTGTAAATGCTGACATAGAGCTTTTGCGGGTCAATACCCAGCACGCCCGTCAAGTATTCCCAGGCCCAGGCGATGGCTTCTTTTTTAAAATAATCCCCAAAAGAAAAATTGCCCAACATTTCAAAAAACGTCAAATGCCGCTCAGTAAACCCCACGCTGTCAATGTCGGTGGTACGCACGCATTTTTGGCAGGTGGCGGCGTTTTTGAGGCGTTTGTCTATCCCCATAAAATTGGCTTTAAACTGCACCATACCGGCAGAGGTGAATAACAAAGTGGGGTCTGAATGAGGAATAAGCGGGCTCGACGGCAATACCGGCAAGCCTTTAGATTTAAAAAACTGCAAAAAACCGTTTCTGACTTCTGTGCTTTTCATAATGGGTCCTATTGGGGATATAAAATAATGGATTATATATAAATTATATCAAATGCGCTGCAGGGCAGAATACGGGCCAATACTGACGGACGAGCCTTTTACACAGTTGCCAGTGCTCTGTTGCCGCTGCATAAGATTGCTCCTTTCCCCCAGCCGCCAAAGTGCGGTGAGGCGCCCCGCCCGTTACCAAACATATGCAACACCCTTGCGGCCTCTCATCACCCAGCCGATTGGGATTTAGCTGACAAAAGCTCCTCACAAAAAGATTACACGGGATTTGTTATAATTTTTTTATGCACCATAAAATCATTGGTTATTTTTTACTATTTATAGGGCTAGCCACCCTGTTTTTTGCGTTCACAGGAATGTATCAGACTTTTGTGAATAAAAAGCCGGTCGCCCAAGTTATACAAATCAAGCCGCTTTCCCTGCAGACGCAATATGGCTCCGTCCAAATACAGACCGACGCTATTAACCCGCTCATCAACTTGTCCCTTTTTGTATTGTTCATGTTATTTTTAGCCAGCGTAGGCGCTAAGGTGGCGGCAATTGGCAACAATTTGCTAAAGACCGAACTTTTATGCGAAACGCTGCAAGAGCTCCGGCGCGAAGAAGTACTGGCGCAGGAAGAGCGCATTAAAAAACTGTAAAAGCGGCGGCCCGTTGCTCAGGCCATAACACCAAAACGGCAAACTCATGAAAACCTTTATTATCATTAATCCTATCAGCGGCGCACGGAGAATGGACACCCAAACGCTGGAACGGGCCGCTTTAGTCAATTTTCCGCAAGCCAACGGCGCCTTTACCAAACACGCCGGCCACGCCACCGAACTAGCCGCCCAGGCGGCCCAAAACGGTTATGACCAGGTGATTGTAGCCGGCGGGGACGGCACCGTAAACGAAGCCGCCAAAGCTTTAGTGGGTACGCAAACGGCGCTGGGCATTGTGCCCAAAGGCTCCGGCAACGGTTTGGCGCGCGAGCTGGGCATGCCGCTGATGTATGAAGAAGCTTGGACCGCCCTGCAAAAAGCCACCCCCGTAGCCTGCGATGTAGGCCAAGCCAACGGCGAATACTTTTTTAACCTAGCCGGTGTAGGCATAGAGGCTGAAATCGCCAAAATGTTTGCTGAGCACGGCAAAAGCGGTGTGCGCGGCAAATGGCCTTATTTTAAGCTGGGTGCGAAAGCAGTTTTTACTTATAAGCCCAAAACTCTGCAAGTAAGTTACAACGGCAAGGAAGATATTCTCACTCCGCTGACGCTGGTGTTTGCCAATGGCACCCAATATGGAAGCAATTTCAAAATCGCCCCGCGCGCCAGCTTAACAGACGGACTGTTTGACATGGTGGAAGTACTGCCGGTGAGCAAATTCAAACTCGCTTTGGCAGCTCCCACTTTTTTCAGCAAAACGTTCCGCCCCTTTGACGTCACCAATACCCAAAGAACCAAAGAAGCCCTCATCCGTTATGACGGAGAGATTGTGTATCATTTGGACGGGGAACCCAAAACGGTGCAAAATGAGCTGAAAATCAGCCTGCTTCCCAAAGCGCTGCGCCTGCTGGTGCCGCAGGGATATTGAGTATTTGTATGGCCCGGCGCAAACGCAAATATACCCGCAAACAAGCCAAATTTTGGGCCGCCGTATTGGCGGCCGCCGCCCTGGCGGTTATACAGCAAAACGGCAAGCCCACCCTGTCCCAAGACATGCCGCAAGCTGATATGCTGCAAGATGTGTCTATTGCTTCGGTGTATGACGGAGATACCTTCAAAATCAATTTAAATTGTTCCTTAGCGGTCTATTGCGAAAAAGTGCCCGTGCGCGTGCGCGGGGTGGACTGCCCGGAAATCAAAGGCAAAACCAAGCGCGAAAAAGCCCTGGCCCAACAGGCCAAGGCTTTTACCAAAAATTTTCTGAAACAAACGCCCATTTCTTTACATAACTGCGGGCGGGACAAATACTTCCGCCTGCTCTGTGACGTGACCAACGGCTCCGGGCAAAATTTAGCCGAGCAGCTAATCGCACATAATTTAGGCTACGCCTACGACGGTGGCAAAAAATCAGACCAATACCAATAGACTCCGCATCTTGATTGGCCCGCCGCTAACTTGGCAAGCAGCACAAAACCCCGCCCAAACAGACGGGGTTTTCTTCGTAAAAACAGCTCTTATTTGCCGCTCATAAAACTGCGGTACATCAGCAGGCCGATGATGGTTTTGGCGTCCTGTATTTGGCCTTTTTCTATCATGCGGTAGACTTTTTCCAACGGGAATTTTTTCACGTTTAAAAATTCATCTTCGTCCGGGCTGTCTTTGCCGCGTTTTAAGCCTTGGGCCAGATAAATATGCAAAAATTCGGTAGAAAAAGCATTGCTGGGGTTAAAAACCGTCATTTTCTTCCAACGGGCCGCGTGTAAACCCGTTTCCTGGGCCAGCTCCGCTTTGGCGCAGGAAAGAGGCGTTTGCCCCTCCTCCCGCTTGCCGGCCGGTATTTCCCACGTAACCCGCCCGATAGGATAGCGGTACTGCTGCACCAGGTAGACTTGCCCGTCGTCTGAGAGCGGCACAATGGCGCTGGCGCCGCGGTGGGCCAAATAGACGCGGGTGGTTTCCTTACCGTTAATCAAACGGACTACGTCTTTATTAAACCCCACCACCCCTTTATAGAGGGTTTTGGAGGACACTTTGGTTTCTTTTAATTTACTATAATGTTGCATATCACTATCTTATAAAATTTCGCCTGGTCCGGCGGCCTTATGAAAGAATTTATTCACTTGCACAACCATTCGGAATACTCCCTTTTGGACGGCATGCTGCGCATTTCCGAAAATCATAAGCCTTCGCGCTTTCTGCGCGGTTTGGCAGAAAGCGGCATTAAGGCCATGGCGCTGACCGACCACGGCAACCTCTACGGCGCGCTGGATTTCTATGACTCGGCACACGGAGCAGGGCTAAAGCCTATTGTAGGCTGTGAAGTATACATCACGGAAGGGAAATACACAGAAAAAGACAAATCCCGCACCGGACATCTGACTTTATTGGCTAAAAACCACCAGGGGTATTTAAACCTCATGCAGCTCAATTCCCTGGCGTGGGTGGACGGGTTTTACTATCACCCACGCATAGACAAAGAGCTGCTGGCTAAATATTCCGACGGACTGATTGCCCTATCGGGCTGTTTAAAAGGCTTTCTGGCCCAAGACGCGCTCGGCGCCCCCTTTGAAAAGGCCTGCGCCTTAGCCCAGGAATATGCCGACATTATGGGCAAAGGCAACTATTATGTGGAGCTGATGGACCATGGCATACGCGAAGAGCAGGAAGCCTTGCCTATTCTAAAAGAAATCGCCAAAAAGCTAGGGTTAAAAACCGTAGCTACCAACGACTGCCATTACGAAAAGAAAGAGGATTGGGAAGCGCACGACGTCAATCTCTGCATATCTACCGGCAAAACGCTGATGGACCCGCACCGGCTGAAAATGACCACGCACGAGCTGTATTTTAAATCCCCCGACGAAATGCATGCGCTTTTTGCCCATACGCCTGAGGCCTTAGCCGCCACGCTGGAAATTGCCGAAAAATGTAATTTGGAATTTCCCAAACACGGCTTTATTCTGCCCAATTTTGACATTCCGCCCCAATATCCCAATTCCGCAGAATATTTTAAAGCACTCTGCCGCGAAGGGCTCAATAAAAAAATGCACGGCAACGTACCGCCGGAGTATCTCAAACAGCTGGAATATGAATTTGACGTTATCATTAAAATGGGCTTTGACTGCTACTTTCTTATCGTGCAGGATTTTATCCATTGGGCGCGGCAAAACGGCATTCCCATAGGGCCGGGCCGCGGCAGCGGCGCCGGAAGCATTGTGGCCTACAGTTTAGATATTACCCGTATTGACCCCATTAAAAGCAAACTGCTTTTTGAACGTTTTTTAAACCCGGACCGCGTCAGCATGCCGGACTTGGATATTGACATGTCCGACACCGGACGCGAGCGCGTTATAGACTATGTGCGCCAAAAATACGGCGCCGACAAAGTGGCCCAAATCATCACCTTTGGTACCATGAAAGCTAAACTGGCGGTGCGCGATGTGGCGCGCGTGATGGGCATCAGCGTTACCGAGGCCAACCGCGTAGCCAAAATGATTCCCAATGACCCCAAAATCACATTAGACGACGCGCTTAATAATATTAAAGAGCTGCAAAATGAGGTCTCGTCTAACCCTACTTCCAAACGCCTCTTTGATATGGCGCGCAAAATTGAAGGGCTCAAACGCCACACGGGTCTTCACGCTGCCGGGGTATTGATTACCAAAGAGTCTGTATCGCACTATGTACCTTTGGCGCGCGGTGCGCGCGACGCGATTACCACCCAGTTTGAAGGGGAGCCGTGCTCTAACCTGGGACTTTTGAAAATGGACTTTTTGGGCCTGCGCACCTTAACAGTCATTGATAATGCAGAAAAACTCATACGCCAGCGGCACGACCCTAATTTTGACATCAACAATATTCCGCTGGACGACAAAAAAACCTACGATTTGCTTTGCGCCTGCCAAACATTAGGCGTCTTTCAGCTGGAAAGCGGCGGCATGCGCGACTTGATTAAAAAGCTCCAGCCCACTCAATTTGGCGACGTATCGGCTCTGGTGGCGCTCTACCGCCCCGGCCCGATGGAATCGGGCATGATGGATATGTTTGTGCGGCGCAAAAACGGACAAGAAAAAATCAAATACGAAACGCCGCTTTTGGAAGAAGTGCTCAAAGACACCTACGGCTGTATGGTATACCAAGAGCAAATTATGCAAATATCCAAAACGCTGGGCGGCTTTACCCCCGGGGAGGCTGACACCCTGCGCAAAGCCATGGGCAAGAAAAAGCTGGACGTCATGGAAAAGTTCGGCAAAAAATTTATAGAGGGAGCCAAAGAACATCATATCCCGGAAAAAACGGCCACCCACATTTACGAACAAATGAAGGCTTTTGCCGGATACGGGTTTAACAAATCCCACTCGTATGCCTATGCGCTGGTATCCTACCAGACGGCGTATTTAAAGGCCAACTATCCCATTGAATTTATGTGCGCGGCGCTGACCAACGAAATAGGACACAACGCCATCGGCGCTGACGACAAAGAAAACAAAATAGCCACCTATTTGGAAGAAGCCAAAAAAATGGGATTTGAAATCCTCCCGCCGGACATCAATAAAAGCCAGCCGGAGTTTGCCGTAGAGCAAAAAGGCGGCAAAGAATACATACGCTACGCGCTGGAAGCGGTCAAAAACGCAGGCGAAGAGGGCTGTATTTCCATTGCGCAGGAAGCGGCTAAAAAGCCGTTTGAGTCATTAGAAGATTTGTGCGCGCGCATTGATTTGTTCCAAGCCAACAAAAAAACCATTGAAAGTTTGGTCAAAGCCGGCGCCATGGACTGCCTGCTGCCAGGCACGGACCCCAAAGAGGCCCGCGCCACACTGCTGAGCCAAATTGACCAAACTGTAGATACGGCCCATTTAATCGCCAAAGAAAAAGAAAGTTGCGCCGCCAGCCTGTTTGGGGACGATTTTTCCTCCACCATGAGTTTTAAGAAAAAAGCGGAAGCGGCCCCCGTCCGTCCGATGACCCAAAATGAGCTGCTGGGTTATGAAAAAGAAGTCATGGGCATTTATTTCAGCGGGCACCCCATCGCCCGCTACCAGCCCTATTTGCAGCAGCTGCGCTGTGTGGCAATTGCTGATATTTTAGAAGGTAAAGTTTCCGGGCATTTAAGCGTAATTGGCATTGTCACACGTTTGAAAAAACGCCAAAACAAGAAAAAAGAAGAGTGGGCCCAGTTTGTCATTGAAGACTGCACCGGCTCCATTATGGTTAACGCGTTTGCTCGCTCTTGGGAAAGAGTAGGGCACAAAATTGCCCCCAACGCCATTTTGTTTTTCTCCGGAGAAGTGCGCGTAGACGATGAGAGCGCCCGCGTGGAAATCAACCTGCAAGATGTGGGCAGTGTGCCAGAGCTGATAGGCAACATTGCCAAAAAACTCACCATACGCCTTACGGCAGATTATCCGCAAAACGATTTGCAAAAGCTCAAAATGCTCTTAGACGCAGCCAAAGGGGTTACCAAAGTCTATTTGGAGGTGCCCTCCAAAGCAGAACCGGGCAAACTGCACCGTATCCGTACAAATAAATCCATCATGATTCACCGCGCCTTATTGGAGCATATAGAAAATACCTTAGGCAACGACGCCTGGCGCTTTGAATAGTCCCGCCTGTTAATCAAAAACCGCCGGTTGTTTGGAGGCGGGTTTTATTTCGCCGGCCACTTCCCCAGACAAGACTCCGGCTTTGCCTGCTCTGCTCATACGGCCTACGCAGCTTTTCCTGCTTCTCTATAAAAGAGGTATAATATATTTATTAACCCCGCACCGGAACCTACGGAGTGGGGTTTTTTGGAGAAGAAAATGAGTATTTTTGAAGCCTTGATGATGCTGGGCTTTGGTTTGGCTTGGCCTTTTAATATATATAAATCGGTTAAAACCAAAACCGCCGCGGGCAAAAGCTTTGCCTTTATGATTACCATTGAATTGGCGTATCTGTGCGGTGTTATTCACAAAATCTTTTATAATTACGACGCCGTCATTTGGCTGTATGTGGCCAACTTTGTCATGGTATTTATTGACTTAATGCTGATGATTAGAAACCGCAAGCTGGACTTGGCCCGCGCCCAGCAAAAACAGCCCCGCACACAAGCGGTCTAATCCGTTTGCAAACCAACTAAAACGCTTTCACCCTGCAAAACCTGCCTGGAGGCAGAGAAAGGGCTTCCGCTTAAATCTATCAGGTTTTATGTATTGCCCCATCAAAAGCCAGGCCCCAATATTTATTGTTTCAGCCCCTTCTATGTATGAAAATTTGCTAGAATAGACCTATTACTACTCACAGAATATAGAGCCTATTATGAAAAAAATACTGTTTTTTATGGTAATTATTTGTATGATGGGAGCCTGTCAGGGCAAGCAGGAGGACAACTCTTCTTCTCTGCTTTCTGCTTCCCTGATAGCGGCTACTTATAATAATCAAACAGAAAAAGTTCAACAATTACTTCAGGAAGGGGCTGACCCCAATGCACAAATTGAATCGGGAAAAACTGTTTTAATACTTGCCAGTCAAAACGGATACACTGGCATCGTCAAGTTGCTGTTGCAGGCAGGGGCAAATTTCAATCAGCAAGACCAAGAAGGCTTATCCGCTTTAATGTTTGCCAGTGCCAAAGGGCGAACCGAAATCGTAAAATTATTGATCCAAGCAGGTGCCGACTTAAATAAACAAGATCAGGACGGTTTGTCAGCTTTAATGTTTGCCAGCACAAATGGAGAAATAGAAATCGTCAAATTGTTGATTCAATCAGGCGCCAATCTAAACGAACGGGGCAAAGAGGGCTTATCTGCATTAATGCTTGCCAGCGCAAAAGGACAAACTGAAATCGTAAAATCATTGATCCAAGCAGGCGCTAATATAGATGCACAAGATAACGATGCCTTTTCGGCTTTAATAACAGCCAGTCTTTACGGAGAAGTTGAAACCGTAAAACTGCTGCTCCAGGCAGGGGCCGATCCCAATATACCAAATGCGGATGGGCGTACGGCATTAATGTCTGCCTGCCAGAACAATCATCTTGAAGTCGTAAAACAACTGCTCCAAGCCGGAGCTAACCCAAATACACAAGATATTGACGGAGCCTCTGCTTTAATACTTGCCAGCATCTATGGATATTCTGAAATCGTCAAACAACTGCTTGAAATGGGAACCGATCCTAATTTGGGTGACAAGGCCGGCATAACCGCTTTATTGTTCGCCAGCGACCGAGGACATCCTGAAATCGTAAAATTACTTCTCCAAGCAGGCGCCAACCCCAATATAATAACCCCAGATGGTGCCACTGCTCTGCGTATAGCACAACAAAAAAAGCATAAAGATATAGTCCGTTTGCTTAAACAATATGGAGCTAAACGCTAAACGCTGTCCGGCAATACTTTGCGAGCAGCGCGCAATTTGCTATAATAAACAGGTATTCACCCCGATTTAAGCCCAGTTGGCGCAGGGGTAGCGCGTTCCCTTGACATGGGAAAGGTCATAGGTTCAAATCCTATACTGGGCATATTTTTCAGATGACAGTGTAGTAAAAACCGTAGTAAATTTAAAAATCCCCGGACAAAACCCGGGGTTTTTTATTGCAAAATTCTATCAATAATCTCCTTTTTTTCATGCAGGCACCCGCCCCATATCCTTCAGTTGTTGGTCTTTGCTGCAAAAATATTACAAAGAACATATTGTCTGCACATAAAAAACCCCTTTCTACGCTCCCCTTCACCAACCTTTAAGGCCGTACGCGTGCGAAAAATAATAAGTTTTGTATAATTTAAATAAGATTTCCATTCTTTAGGAGATGAAGATATGGCTACAAAGAGCAATACGTCTTGTTGTTCCCCTTTGCAGCAACACCGCTGCAAATACAAACCGGTACTGCCGGATATGCTCAAAAAAGGGCCTTGCGCCGTGAAAGTTAAAACCGGCAAAGCCACCCAGAGCGTAGCAGACCAGGCTACCGTTAAAAAAATGTTCCCCAACACCTATGGTATGCCGGAAGTTACTTTTATTAAAGGGGCCAACCCGGCTATCGGCAAAAAAGCCGTAAAAGCGGCAGTGGTGCTCTCTGGCGGACAAGCCCCGGGCGGACACAACGTAATTGCGGGTTTATTGGACGGGCTAAAAAAAGCCAACCCCCAAAACAAACTTTATGGTTTCTTAGGTGGTCCCAGCGGCATTTTGGAAGGGAAATGGAAAGAAATCACCCCCAAACTGATGGAAGGCTACCGCAATACAGGCGGCTTTGACCTCATTCAATCCGGCCGCACCAAAATTGAAACCGACGAGCAATTAGCCACCGCTTTGGCGACCTTAAAGAAAAACAAAGTCAACGCGCTCATCATCGTCGGAGGGGACGACTCCAACACCAATGCCGGCGTACTGGCGGAATACTTTAAACAACAAGGCGCCGACATCTGCGTCATCGGCGTACCCAAAACCATTGACGGTGATTTGAAAAACGACAAAATTGAAACCTCTTTTGGTTTTGACACCGCCACCAAAATTTACGCGGAAATGGTGGGCAATATCTGCCGCGACGTCAACTCCGCCCGCAAATACTGGCACTTTGTGCGCTTGATGGGCCGCAGCGCTTCGCACATTACGCTGGAAGTGGCGCACAAAACGCACCCCAACATGACGCTGGTGGGCGAAGAAGTATTAGCCAAAAAAATGACGCTCAAACAAATCGTGGACGATTTGGCAGCCTTAGTGGCAGCACGCGCCAAGGAAGGCAAAAACTTCGGCGTGGTATTGGTGCCGGAAGGGTTGATTGAATTTATCCCGGAAATGAAAGCCTTGATTGCCCAGCTCAATGACCTGCTGGCCGATCATGAGGTGGAACTGTCCAAAATGAACACTGTGGCGGAGAAAAAAGCTTTTATCATCTCCAAGCTGCCCGCTAAATTGGCTGCGCTGATGAAATCGCTGCCGGAAGGCATTGCCGCCCAGCTGATGCTGGACCGCGATCCGCACGGCAATGTACAGGTGTCTTTGATTGAAACCGAAAAACTGTTGGTGGAAATGCTGCGCACCAGACTGGCGGAGTTGAAAAAAGCCGGCAAATACAACGGCAAGTTTTCCGCTATTATGCATTTCTTTGGCTATGAAGGCCGCTGCGGCGTGCCCTCTACCTTTGACGCCAACTACACTTACGCTCTAGGTTACAACGCCGCGGCCCTGGCCTTAAACGGCTGCAGCGGCTACCTGTCCTCCGTGCGCAAGTTGACGCGCAAACCCCAGCAATGGGAATGCGGCGGCGTACCTCTTACGATGATGATGAATATTGAACGCCGCAAAGGCAAAGAAAAACCGGTTATCCGCAAAGCCCTGGTGGAGCTCAACGGCGAGCCGTTTAAACAATTTGCCAAAGTGCGCCAGCGCTGGGCAATGAACGATGATTATCAGTTCCCGGGGCCTATCCAGTATTTTGGCCCGGCGGAAGTGACGGATATGATTACGTTCACGCTGCGCTTTGAAAGAGGCGCTAAAAAATAATTAGCTTATCTTCTAAATCCCCGCGCATCAAGCGCGGGGATTTTTTTGCCATATCCGTTATTTTCTTTCTTTTTGTCATCACGTAATTCGTACATTATGCATCAAATGCGTTGACAGCACCACGGCAAAGTGTTACCATAGAGTTACCGACGTACAATGGCTCCAAAATGAGGGATATTTCATATGAGAAACCTTTCTTATAACAACGATATCCGCACCGTACTCACATTGGATGCGGGCGGTACCAACCTAGTATTCAGCGCCATGCGCGCCAATAAAGAAACCGTAGAACCCATTACCCTGCCCACTCAAGCAGATGACTTGGATAAATGTTTAGCCAATATTGTGCATGGTTTTGAAGAAGTTATCAAAAAAGCTCCCCATAAACCCGTAGCCATCAGTTTTGCTTTTCCCGGCCCGGCCGATTATGCCAACGGCGTAATCGGCGATTTGCCCAACTTCCCCTCTTTCCGCGGCGGAGTGGCTTTAGGGCCCTATTTGCATGAAAAATTTAAATTACCCGTTTTTATTAATAACGACGGCGATTTGTTTGCCTATGGCGAGGCCTTTGCCGGCGCACTGCCCGCCGTCAATGAACACTTTGCCAAATTAGGCAGCCCGCGCCGCTACCACAACTTATTTGGCGTTACGTTGGGCACCGGCACCGGCGGCGGCATCGTGCGCAATGGAGAGCTCTTTATGGGAGATAACGGAGCCGCGGCGGAAATTTGGGTCATTCGCAACAAACGCTATCCCGAAGCTTTCTCCGAAGAAGGCGCCGCCATACGCGCCATTAAACGCAGCTACCGCCTTTTGTCCGGAGACAAAACCCCGCTGGAGCCTAAAGACATTTGCCAAATTGCCGAAGGGGAACGCCAAGGCAACCAAAAGGCCGCCCAAGAAGCGTTTGAAGAGTTTGGTGATATTTTGGGCAACCAAATCGCCAATGTCAGCACGGTAGTGGACGGGCTGATTGTACTTGGCGGAGGTGTGGCGGCGGCCCACAAATGGTTTATGCCGGCTCTTTTAAAAGAAATGAACGGCACACTGCAGCGTTACGATAATGGCGGCAGCGTGCCGCGCACGCCCTCTAAGGCCTATGATTTGACGGACCCTGTCCAAGCGGAACAATTTTACCAAGGCGGAAGCACCCTAGTTAAAATCCCGCACAGCAACAAACAGGCCGTTTATAACAAAGAGAAGAAAGTAGGCATTACTCTTTCCAAGCTGGGCACCAGCCGGGCCGTATCCATTGGGGCTTATTCGTTTGCACTCAACGAAATTGATAAGAAAAAACGGGAAAACAAATGAATCTATATCCGCTGAAATTCCGTCCGATTTTTAAACAAACCATCTGGGGCGGCAACAAACTGCGCGAACAGCTGCATAAAACGCTCGCCCCGGAAAACACCGGAGAAAGCTGGGAGCTTTCCGCCGTAGCGGGCAATGTGTCTATAGCAAAAAATGGTCCTTTGGCCGGAAAAGATTTGGATTTTCTCTGCAAACACTTCGGTCCGCAGCTCTTGGGGGAAAAAGTATGCGCCAAAACCGGCAATGATTTCCCGCTGTTATTTAAGTTTATAGACGCCGCCAAAGATTTGTCCATACAAGTCCACCCTGCAGACGAACTGGCGCGCGCACGCCACAACTGCTTAGGGAAAACAGAGATGTGGTATGTGCTGCAGGCGGACCCAGGGGCCCGGCTGTTAAGCGGCTTTCAAGAGTCCACTGCCAAAGAAGAATATCCCTCTTTGGTACAAAGCGGAGAAATTATAAACCGCTTGGGCTGTTATGAAGTAAAAGCTGGAGACGTCTTTTTTATTCCGGCCGGGCGCATACACGCCATTGGGGCCGGCCTTGTGGTGGCGGAAGTGCAACAAACTTCCGACGTTACGTACCGCATTTATGACTACCACCGCAAAGGACCTGACGGCAAAGAACGCCAGCTGCATACAGAGCAAGCGTTAGACGCGATAGATTTCTCTGTTATCACAGAAGCGCGCAACCGCTACATTGCCCGCTTAAACCAAGCGGTGCCCGCCATACAATGTCCTTTCTTTACGGTCAATGTGCTGGAATTGCAAGGACACATGCACCGGGATTTAAAAGCACAGCAAAGTTTTGTGGTCTATATGTGCGCCAAAGGGCAAGCCCAGTTGGAGTGCGGCGGATATACCTTGCCGCTGCAAACGGGAGAAACGGTACTCGTTCCCGCCCAATGCGCAGACTGTATACTGAGCGCAGAACAAGCCAAACTGCTGGAAGTGTATATTTAGTTCTATCAACATAAAAATACCCCGGACAAATGTCCGGGGTATTTTGTGATATTTTTAGCCACAAACTCTCTGCCTAAGGCCGGGAAACGAAACCTCCGGCCCGCTAAAAACATGGGTTATACATAGGCTGTAGAAACAGAAAGAAGCCACGCTGGGACCTTAGGCATAAGCCTGCAAATTTTTTCCCACCAATCTTTTAGTAACAATCTTTCTCCGCAAATCCGGCAAAATAGAATGGCAGGCTGATACCAGCCTGCCAAATATGCGCAGAATTTGAAACAAAAGCGCCGCTTAATACCTTCTCTTCTGCTCCCAATTCCAAGCAGTAGCAATAATATCCTCTATATTCATATACCGCGGCTTCCAGCCCAGCACGGTTTCCGCCGGGCCGTGGGCGGCGGCATAGAGCTCAGCCGGGTCCCCGGCGCGGCGCGGCGCATTTTCCACCGGGCATTTCTTGCCGGTCACTTTTTCTGCCGCAGAAATAATGTCTTTGACGGAGGTTTTCACCCCGGTACCCAAGTTCACGCACCCACTGAAAGTATCCAGTTTCTCCAAAGCCAGCCGGTGGGCCTCTGCCAAATCTTCCACGTGGATATAATCGCGCAGGCAGGTGCCGTCGGGGGTGGGGTAGTCGGTGCCGAAAATTTTAATGCAGGGCCGTTTGCCTTGTATGGCCTGCAGCACCAGCGGGATTAAATGGGTTTCCGGATTGTGGGACTCCCCAATACTTCCGTCAGCGGCGGCGCCGGCGGCGTTGAAATAGCGCAGGGCGGCGTATTTAAGCCCATATGCGCGGGCATAATCTGCAAACGCCTGTTCAATCATCAGCTTGGTGCGGCCATAGGGGTTAATGGGGTTTTGCGGGTGTTTTTCATCCATGGGGGTATATTGAGGCTCCCCATAGGTGGCACAGGTGCTGGAGAAAACAATTTTCTGCACGCCGTGTTTTTTCATAGCCGCCAGCAAATTGAGCGTGCCGGACACATTGTTTTGATAATATTTTTGCGGGTCTGTTACGCTTTCGCCCACATACGCGTAAGCGGCAAAGTGAAACACCGCTTCAAAATCATATTTAGAAAAAAGCTGTTCCAAAGACTCCGGGCACGCCAAATCCGCTTTTTCAAACGGCACGCCCTGCGGCACCGCCTCGCGGTGGCCATACACCAAATTATCCGCCACGACACAATCATACCCTTTTTCCGTCAAATGCTTAACAATATGCGAGCCTATATAGCCCGCTCCGCCCATGACCAATACTTTTTTCATATATTCCCCTTAGGCAGCCTGGCGCCGTCTGTTTGTTCTTATACATCACAAGGCGGCCTTTTTGACTGCACTGATTATGGATTTAGAAACAGGGTGCTTCTTAAGAAATCATAACTTAAAAACAGAAAGCGGTCAACGCAAAAAAATCTTGAATAAAAGAGTTGGACAGAGATTCTGCTGTACTGAGAGTACGTTTAGCACAAAAAACAGCCGGAAGCTTTTTGAATAGAGCCAGGCAGGACTTAAAAATAAAAACTTTCCAAAAAAAGAAAAAATTGCTATACTATATACATAAGACGGGCCCGTAGCTCAGCTGGGAGAGCGCCTGCATGGCATGCAGGAGGTCGCAAGTTCGATCCTTGTCGGGTCCACCATTTTTCTACATACCCACTCTAAAGAGTGGGTTTTTTATTGATACCAAAAAGCCAAGCTGCCTCTTCCAAAGACTCCGCCCCCGTAACGGACGGGCGCCGACAAGCAGTATTCTAACAAAACAGCACAATTGTCTTTTAAAAGGCACAGCCGCCTGAGGGAGGCTTGGCTTCAGCTGCGCCTGCTCTATATAAAAAAGCGGAAGCCCAACCTAGGTTTCCGCTTTTAAAATTTGCCGCTGCAGCCCTTACATTCCCAGCGCCAAACTGTCTACCAAGAAAGCGGGCAACCCTGCTTCGCGCATTTTGTCCTGCGTTTTGGTAAAATCATAAGCCTGGCGAATAAAACGGAAAATGTTTGTTTTGTCATCCCAAATACCGAAAGAGGCGCGCGGGTCATTATCGCGCGGTTTGCCTACGGAGCCTGGGTTGACCACATAGCGCAACAGCGGGTGGAAGTTGACGCTGGCCTCTTGGCGCACTACCGCCACATGGCATACGTTCTCGTCTCCCTCCATATAAAAAGACAAATGCGTATGGCCCACAAATAATACTTGCCCTTTCCACAAATCATAGGCCGCACGGTACTGCTGGCAGCCGGCCAAATATTCTTTGATAGGGTCCATAGGCGTGCCATGCACCGCCGTAAAATTTTTTCCGCGCACCACTTCCGGCAAAAACGACACCGCACGCACTGCTTTGGGGCTCATTTGGCGCGCGCTCCAGTCCAAAGAATTTAAGGCTTCAAAATTGAAATATTCCCGCAATTCCGGGTGGGAGAAAACGGCGTCGTGGTTACCCATCACGCCTACAGCCAAGCCCTCTTCCTGCAGTTTAAGATACTTCTGCACGCACTTTTCGGGGTCTGGGCCGTAGCCGACCAAATCCCCGCAGAAAATATATTGCTGCACGCCTTCCGCCTTGAGCCGTTTGAGCGCGGCGTTAAAGGCTTCCAGATTGCCGTGAATGTCGGAAAGGACGCCGTATAACATCAGGATACCGCCATCGCTTCCAGTTCTTCTTTTTTGGCGGCGTCGGCACGGTCGGCCAGGTTGACAGACATTACTTTGGACACGCCGCTTTCTTCCATAGTAATACCATAGAGGCGGCGGGCCGACTCCATCGTGCGTTTATTGTGGGTGACCACAATAAACTGGGTGGTGTTGGAGAACTCTTTAATCAAATTGACAAAGCGCTCCACATTGGCCTCGTCCAAAGCGGCGTCGGCTTCGTCCATAATGCAGAACGGGGCCGGATTGTGCGTAAAGAACGCAAAAAGCAGCGAAAGCGCCGTCAGCGTTTTCTCCCCGCCGGACATGGAAGAGATGTTGAGCAGCTTTTTGCCGGGCGGCTGGGCGTAAATTTCAATGCCCGTTTCCAGCAGGTTTTCCGGGTCGGTCAGCACCAAATCACATTCGCCGCCGCGGAAAAGCGTTTGGTAAATGTTTTTAAAGTGCATTTTGACCTGTTCAAAGGTATAGCGGAAATTATCGCGCGTGGTGACATTGATTTTGTGAATGGCGGAGCGCAAGTCTTTTTTGGCTTCTTCCAAGTCATTGATTTGGGTTTTGAGGAAGTTGTGCCGCTCGGTCAGTGCGTCGTATTCTTCCGGCGCGGTCATATTGACGGCGCCCATATTCTCAATGCGTTTGCGCATCATTTTTACGCGCTCGTAATCCACCTGTTTATCGCCAAAATTCATTTGCGCCTCTTCCGGCGTAATGTTCCAGCTTTCAAAGAGGTTATTTACCACCGTCGTGCGCTGGCGGCGGGCGTTGGAGAGCGCATTTTCCAAATCGTTTTGTTTGATGTGCAGCTCAGAGAGCTGTTTTTTATTGGCGTTGAGTGCGGTCATTTTATCGTTGTATTCTTTTTTCAACACTTCCAATGACTCACGCAATTTATACTCGTCGGTTTCCAGGCCGGCCAAAGTGTCGCGCTCGGTGGAGAGCTTGGCCTGGGTGGACAGTTTTTCCTCCGCCAAAGCCTGCAAGCGGGCGTGGGCGGATTTGGCCGCCTCGGCACGTTTGCCTTCATTTTGCAGCAAGGTATTATATTCAAATTCCGTAGATTTCAGGTCCACTTCCACATTGTTTTTGCGGATTTTAAATTCGTACAAAGCCCCGTTTAAACTGTTGAGGCGGCCTTTGGTTTGCTCGGTCTGTTTTTGCAGTTCTATTTTTTGCGTTTTCAGGTTTTCCGTCTGCGTTTTTATATCTTCCTGCTGTTTCAAAATGCTCTGCAAGTTTTGCTGCAGCTGCTGCACATTTTGTTTGCGGCGGTCCACCCGCGCCATCAGCTCCTGCTTTTGGGCTGCAGCTTTGGCCAGGGCCTCTTCCGCCTGTTTCAGCTCCCGCTCTTTGGCGGCCAGCTCCCCCTGCACCGCCCCGGCGGCTACCGCCGCTTCCTGGGCGCCCACACGCAGGGTACGCAGGGCCTCTTCGGCCTTTTGCAACGCTTCGTAATTGGCAATTGTCTGGCGGGAAAGTTCTTCTTCCTGCGCCGTTTTTTCCGCCAGCGCCTGGCGGGCGTTTTCTTCTTCGCCCCAGTAGGCTTCCGGTGCGGTTACTCCGGGCGCGCCGGCACTGAGGAAAAAGCCCTCGCGCAACGCTCCGTCGTCTGCCGCATCATAACCGCCAATAAGTAAAGAAATCAAATTTTCCAGCTCCGGCCCGTATTGCAAACGGCTTTTAAGCGTACCGGAAACGGATGGCGCCGTAGGCACTTGGTCTAATAAAATAAATTTACAGCGCGCTTTGCCGTGTGCTTTTAATTTTTCCACAGCGGCCTTGGCGGCGGCTTCGTTTTCGCACAACACGGCGTCTAAATACTTGCCAAACGCCTCTTCCACGGCAGTAGCGTCTGCCGGCTGGTATTTAAGCGCCTTGCGCAGTGTGCCTTTTACACCGCTCAGATTAGACTCGCACGCCACTTTCACCCCCACCCAATAGGGGTCGTTCTCTCCCTGGGTGCGAATTAACTCCAGCTTGGCGTTTAAAGCGGCTTTTTCGGATTTTACCGTAGAGAGCTGTTCATTAAGCGCGCTGCGTTTCTGCTGCAAATCTTTAACTGCGCTTTCCTGCTGGGCAATTTGCTCACGCGCCTGGCTGGCGGCGTTTTGCTTTTCCTGCAAGCGGGCGCGGATTTCTTCCAGCGCGCGGCGCACGCCTTCTACGCCGCTGTCTGCCTGGCTGCTTTTCTCCAGTGTAATTAAATCTTCACTCTCGCGCTGTACATTGGCCTGCTCTAAGGAAATTTTGTTTTGGCATTCCATTTGGTTTTGCACCAAACGCATTAAATCGGTGCTGGCGCGCTGGATTTGCGCGTCTGCGTTGCGCAGGTCTTGCTCTTGTTTTTGGGACAGGGCAAATTCTTCGTTATATTGCTTTTGCAGGGGGGCTAGTTGGCCTTCCAGCTCCGCCAGCTGTGCTTTGAGCTTAGCGATGGCAGGCTCTATCTCTTTAATACGGCTTTGGCCGCGTTCGGCTTCGCTGCCGGAGGCCGCCAGCTGGGCGGTAAATTCGGCGGTTAAATTGTCGCAGTTTTTAATAGCCCCTTCCAACAAACCCACCTGGTATTTGCTGGCGGCTATTTTTTCATTAAACTGGGCCACCTCTTTTTGTTTGTGTGTCAGGTTTAAATCCATGGCGGCAGTTTGCCCTTCCTGCGCGGAAATCTGGTTATCCAAATCTTGGGCGCGCCGCAGCACCGGCTCCAGCTCGGCGCTGTGTTTGGCTATCAGACTGTCTGCCTCTTTAATGGAGCAAAGGGAAATGGCTATTTCGCTTTCTTTCAGTTCGTCGCGGTATTTCTGGTACAGGCGGGCCTTGCGCGCTTCGCCGTCTAATTTTTTAATTTGCTCGGCAATCAAGGCCACCGTGTCAGACAGGCGGGCCAAATCCATATCCACCCGCTCCAACCGGCGGATACATTCCTCCCGCTTGGCCTTATACTTAGACACGCCGGCCACTTCTTCAAACATCTCGCGGCGCTGTTCCGGCGTGGCGGAAAGCACGCTTTCCACGCCGCCCTGGTCAATAATGGCGTAGCCTTCCCCGCCGATACCCGTATCTAAAAACAAATCGCGGATATCGCGCAGGCGGCACTGCACTTTGTTTAAATAGTATTCGCTCTCCCCGGAGCGGAAGATTTTGCGGCTGACGGTAATTTCATTAAAATCCAGCGGCAGGTTGCGCGTGGAATTGTCAAAAATCATGCTCACCTGCGCCATATTCAGCGGCGCGCGTTTGGCGGTACCGTTAAAAATGATGTCCACCATAGAAGCGGAGCGTAAGGCTTTCCAGCTCATCTCACCAATCGTCCAGCGCACAGAGTCTATTACGTTGGATTTGCCGCAGCCGTTGGGCCCTACCACACAGGTAATACCGGGTTCAAAGTCCAAACGCACTTTGTCGGCAAAAGATTTGAAACCAACGATTTCTATGGCTTTTAAATACATGAGAGTACCGTCCTCTATAATAGGGGATATATATATGTATTATAACATTTGCCACGCTATTACAGGCAAAGAGCGCCCGGCCCGAAAGCCGCCCGGCGCCACATTTGGACACTCTTACGCGTAGAGAGAAAAACAAGAAAAAGAAACTCCGAGAGAGATTTTTCAACGCTCCGAGGAAAAAAGGGCTTGCAAAAGAAATGAATATTTATTAGACTTTTTCGGTAAGGGTGCCGGACACCCCTCCGCGGCTGGAAGCATCGCAAGCGGACGGCAAACATTTTAGACGTTTTAAAAAATCCGAACCCTGCAATATGTTTCCTGAAAGGAGGAACAAATTATATGGCAGAAAAAGTACTCAAAATTGGCGTAGAACGCGAAGACGGCTTCCTCTACTACATTGATAAAGACGGCGATGTGGCCCGTGTGCAAATGGCCCGCGGCGGCAAAAAAGGCGGCAAGCCCAAAAAAGTAGAAAAAACCGGCATCAAGAAAGAAAAAGGATATCTGTATTTCTTGGACAAGAAAGGCGATATCTCCAGAGCCAAAATGGTCAACGCCAAATAATTTAACGCCCCGCATCAGCGGGGCGTTTTTTTGTGTGTCTACTCATACTAATTTTTTACGTCAAACCTTTTCAAAGGAACTGGCCTGCGGAAATATTCTTTGCAAAAAATTCACAAGATGCTGCCGGTTTACTTCCAGGCATTTTTCCGAGTCATTCAAACATACTAGTTTGGGACGAAATTTTTTAATTTCTTCTTCATAATTCTGCCACAATTCCCACACCATACCATCGCTGCCAAACCAGCGGGAACAACGGCTGCGCCGCCAAAGTCCCTTCTTAAGCATTGCCTGTACAGCAGCAAACAGCAACATATTCACATTGTTTTCTTTACGAAAACGTGCTTGCTGCGTCTGCAATAACGCATTAGGAAACGCTTGCCACGCTTTCAAACAAGCGCTTTTGATATAAGCACTGACATTATGATACGGCTCCAGTGGCAAAAACAGCCCCGGGTATTTGTTTTTTACTAACTGCACAATATATAAAAGCTGCCGGCCATAAGAGGTGGCATGATAGTCTTTTTGGGGGTAGCTAATAAACCGATTAATAGCTTTGTTCTGTTGGAAGAAATAAGAGGGCGGCAGCAACTGCCATACAAAAGTATCATCATTGGCCAATAAAAAATGTTCAGCCAAGTCCTTCCACAAAACGATACTTGTGGAAATTGCGCAAGAATTAAATGTAGGCAAACAATCTGCCGGCATAAACGCGGCATGAGTCAATATTCGCAGTTTGGGGTGTTCTGTGCGCAGCCACGGCGGCAAGGCTTGGCCGTTTGTAACGAGCACAACCCTCCTTATCCAAGGCAAAAATTTTTCTACTGAACGTAAAAGATATCTCAGCTCATCATTCTGCACATAACGAGCATGAGATATACTTTCTCCATTCTTTTGGGCCCACAAATTTCTCTGAGCAATAAAATCCGGGTCGCTGCCATTCACCCATAGAATGACCAAGTCTATCGGAAAAGCTGTTTTCATCTAAAAATTTTGCTCCAAAAATAAATGCTGTCCATGCCGCAAACTTTTACCAACACTGCTAACGTCTTCCAGCGCAGCCAACTCCAACCGCCGCAATAGGGTATATTTTCCAAAAACACATGCCACGCTTCCCGCAGCAAGTCAATATTTTGTTGCCGTATGCAGGCTGTAAACTTTCTAAAGCGGCATATGGCCCAGACTATGGTTCTCATCCACTGGTTTAAAACGGCTTTGTCCCATTTCCCCCTTTGTATCAGTTCTTTTCGCAAAGCCAGCAAGTTAAGCAAAATGCCCTTAGCCATATTTAAGGCATTGGAAGTAATAGCGCCTGCCACATCTTTGCGATAAATATACAGCCTTTCCGACACCAAGGCAATTTGGCGGGCATACATAAAAGCCAGCACAACAAAAGGGAAATCTTCCGCCACCCGGCCGGGCCAAAAGGCAAATTTATTTTCTTCCGCCCACTTTCTTTTAAATAATTTCCCCCATAAAACGGCATCCTGATAGCCGGCCCAAAACCGGGCGCCCGGCTCTGCCGAAGGCACCTTATAAAAGCTGCTATGGCAATGCGTTTTTTTACGAAGGGTTCCGTTTTCTTCCGCTTCGCAGAATAAACACTTTGTTAAATCCGCCCCCGTCCGGCAGGCAGCAGTATATAATTTTTCCAAATACTCATCTGTCACTAGGTCATCTGCATCTACAAAAGTAACATATTCCCCCTGGGCCAGGGAAAGCAAGCGATTGCGTGTTGCGGCTACGCCTTTATTAGGCTGGGAAAAACAGCGGATTCGTGCGTCTTCTTCCGCTGCCTTTTGAAGTATTTTGAGCGACTGGTCCGCAGAGCCGTCATCTATACAAATAATTTCAAAGTCCGCAAACGTTTGGCTTTGTAAAGAATGTAAGCACTGAGGTAGGTATTTCTCCGCATTATAAACGGGGATTAAAACAGATATTTCAGGGGTCATTGTTTCCTCCTTGGTTTGCGGATTCCCGGAGGAAACAAAAACGGCTGTAAGTCCTGAGCCTATTCACTCACCCAAAGACAAACAGCCGCGGCTGTCTGTCATCTGAGGATGGCAAACAGCTCTCGGTCTTATACATACGGGTAATTAGGCCGTATGCATAACACCTAAAACGACTGTTTTTGGAGTGAATAGCGCCGCAGCCTAAAGCTACAGCTCATCCCGTTTCCACAGGATTCCAAAAACAGATTAAAATAGAAGCCGGATCAGGGCTTTACAAAATCATTCTCCTTATGCTCTTTTATCTTAACAAATTTTCCTCTTGTTTTTTTCTGTTTCCGGCTTATACTGTAGCAACGCCGCCCCCGGCGGCGTGTGCTGTCCGTTTCCCTCTGTCCGCGACGCGCCGACACCGGCCCGCGGCCCCGTCTTACGGGTATAGCCGCCCCGCCTGAAAACGCCGTTGACACCGAGAGAAGATTAATGATTAAATGTCTGTACGGGTTTCCCGTTAAGACTACGGAGGAAATATGGAAATTAAAGTTACCGCTAAAAATATTAAACTGACGCCCGCCATCAAACAGTTCGTACAGACCCGCGTCAGCAAAATTGAAAACTATGTAGCCCACATTGTGTGGGCGCAGGTGCTGCTGTCTGTAGAAAAGAAAATCAACCAGCGCGCCGAGATCATTATCCATACCGGGGGGAAAAATCCGATCAGCGCCACCGCCGTGGAAACCGATTTGTATAAAGCCATTGACGCCGCCGCCGTTAAAGCAGAGGCCCAGCTGAAAAAAGCCAAAGAAAAAAGCAAATCCAAACGCGCCGCCAAGAAAACGACCGTCGTAGAAGAAATCGCCACGTTCAGCGACCATATTTTGCTGCCGCCTAATGATGTGAAATTCTCCGTCATTAAACAGGTGGAAGTAACCCCGATGAACCCGGAAGACGCCGCCTATGAAATGGAACGTTTGGGCTATTCCTTCTGGATGTTCTTGGACGAAGATTCCAAACAAATCAACCTGATTTTCAAACGCTTAGACGGCACGTACGGGCTGATTAAACCGGTTAAGAAAAAATAACAGAGGCAGCGGTGCAGGAATTTACCAAATCCGTAACGGTAGGCGAACTGCTCCAGGTGAAACGTCTTCACCTGGAGCTGGTTTGCGGCAAGCGTTACGTGCACCGAGAGATTACCACCCCCAGCATTAACCGCCCGGGGCTGGCTTTGTGCGGACATTTGGACCATTTCCGCGCCAACGCCATTCAGGTATTTGGCAAAGGGGAACACGCTTTTTGCGCCAAAGAAAAACCGGCGCTTTTAAAGGCCAACATCACCAAAATGCTAGGCAAAGGACGAGTGCCCTGTGTGATTATGGCCGCCGACCAAGACCCCTTTCCTGCCATTAAAAAAGCTTGTTTGGAAGCGGACGTACCGGTGCTGAAAACTACCATGGAGTCTGCCGCGTTTGTGGCGGAATTTTCCCGCTTTTTAGACGAGCAGCTCTCCCCGGTGACTCATGTGCATGGCGTACTCTTAAACGTTAGCGGCATTGGCGTGCTGATCCGCGGGGAAGCGGGCATAGGCAAAAGCGAATGTGCGCTGGAGCTAATAAAACGCGGGCATATTTTGGTGGCTGATGACGTGGTGGAAGTACAAAAACGCTGGGGACGGTTTTTGGTGGGCTCTTGCCCTGAAATGCTCAAACACTACATGGAAGTGCGGGGTTTGGGGATTTTAGATGTAGAGCTTTTGTTTGGGGTAGGTTCTACCCTAGACGAAATGGCCATTGATTTGGAAGTGGTGCTGACCCCGCCGGTCAAAAACATAGACCGCCTGGGAGTGGAGCAGAAAACTTCCGAAATTTTAGGGCTGGAAGTGCCCTGTCTGCGTCTGCCGGTAACCCCGGGGCGCAATTTGGCGGTGCTGATAGAGGTGGCCGCCTTAAACCAACAGCTCAAAGCGCAAGGCATTTTTTCGGCCAAAGAATTCAGCCGCAGAATGCTGGACCGCATGAAGCGCGTAACCACAAAAAACAATGCAAGCCAAGCGTAAACTTTTTATTATTACCGGCATGAGCGGCGCGGGCAAAAGCCAGGCGCTGAAGATTTTTGGCGATTTTGGGTTTTATTGTGTAGACAATTTGCCGCTGGCGCTGTTTAAGCAATTTGCCGCTTATGTTACTGAGCGCCCTGAGCTGCAAAACGTAGCTTTAGGGGTAGACGTACGGGAAGGGGAACGCCTGCGCGAACTGCCGGCTATGCTTAAAAATTTGACGAAAGACGATTTTTCCCCAAAAGTAATTTTCTTAGACGCTTCGGAAGAGTGCCTGATACGCCGCTTCTCAGAAACCAAACACAAACATCCGCTGCATAAAAAACTGGCGGCGGCCATTGCTCATGAACACGAATTATTAACTCCTATTAAAATAGCGGCAGACAAAGTAATTGATACCACGGATTTAAAGCTGGGGGAACTCAAAGAAAAGCTCTCCGCCTTGCTGGAGCTGAAAAAAGAAGGCGAAATGCAAATTTCGGTAGTGTCTTTTGGCTTCAAAAATGGTATCACAAAAGAAGCAGACATTGTAATGGACGTGCGCTTTTTGCCCAACCCGTATTATGTAAAAGGGCTGAAAAATAAAACCGGGTTGGATAAAGCCGTACAGGATTATATTTTGTCTTTTAAAGAGTCGCAGGAGTTTGCCGACCGTTTTGCCGATTTGATTAAGTACCTTATTCCCAAATACATCAAAGAAGGGAAAAGCTATTTGACCATTGCCATCGGCTGCACCGGCGGCAAACACCGCAGCGTATTTATGGCGCACCAGCTGGCTGAAACGCTGCGCAAGCAAGGGCTGAGCGCGTCGGAATTTCATAGGGATATAGGATTATAATATGGTAAAACTCATTTTGGTAACCCACGGCCATTTGGCTGCGGAAATGTTGGCTACGGCAGCCCAGATTTTGGGCAAGCCCGCCGAGGGAGTACAGACGCTCTCGGTGACCACGTCCAGCTCTGTAGAGCAGGGCGCGCAGGAATTAAAAAAGCTTCTGGCAGAGGCAGAGGAAGGGGCCGTCATACTGACGGATATTTTTGGCGGCAGCGCCACCAACATCGCGCTGACAGCCACCAAAGAAAACCCCAAATGCCATGTAATTACGGGCATGAACCTAAGCATGCTGCTAACCGCGCTGAACAGCCGCAAAAAACTGCCTGCCAAGGAACTGGCAGAAAAAATTGAGGCCGACGGCAAGCGCGCCGTTATCAACGCGACGGAGCTTTTAATTAAGGGGCTGTAATATGCCTATTGTTTTTGCGCGGGTAGATGACCGGCTGATACATGGACAAATCGTGCAAGCCTGGCTGCCTGAACTAAATATTGACGAAGTGGTTATTCCCTGCCCCCGCGAGCGGGAGAACCGCGTCAATAAAAATTTATTGCGCTTGTCCCTGCCGTTTGAATACGAGCTGACAGTGCTGGACCCGGCGCGCTGCGTAGGCTATATGAGTGCGTCCAAAAAACGCATTTTTCTGCTAATGGGTTCTTTGCAGGATTTAAACCCGCTTTTGGAAGACGGCCTTCAAATCAAATCCTTAAATATTGGCGGAATGCATTTTAAAGAGGGCGCCCAAAAACTGGCGGAGAATGTGTTTTTAGACGCCATGGACAAAAGAACCCTGCGCATACTAAGCGATTTAGGCATAGACATAGAAACCAGGGCGGTGCCCAGTTCCAAATCTATCTCTGTAAAAGAAAATATTATATGACTCTTTCTTTACTGTTGTTGTGTGTGCTGGCTGCCTTGCTGGAATTAGACACGACGTACGCTTTCCAGTTGCTTCTTTCACGCCCGATTATCGCCGGGCCGATTTTCGGCTGTTTGACTGGGGACATGGCCGCCGGCGTGCAGGTGGGCATTTTTGCAGAACTTTTGTTTGCCGATATTTCGCCTCTTGGCGGCATTATTCCCCCCAGCGGGGTCGTGGCCTGTGCGCTGCCCATTATTTTGTATGCACAAGGCATAGATTTATATTTTGGTTTTTTCATAGGGGTTTTGGCGGCGGTGTTGTATTCGTTTTGTGACGCACTGTTGCGAAAGACCCGCTTCAACTGGCTGATTTTCTTGGAAAAACGCATCGGCCGCAAACCCACCGACATCAAACGCATTATTGCGGTTGCTTTGTTGTCGTCTTTTCTGATGACTTTTGTTTTTATTTCCGTCTTGGCGTGGGGAAGCTCCCAACTGATGTTTATGGTCTATCCGTATATTACGCCTAAGGCGCATTTTGCGTTCCGCTTGGCTTATATGGCAGTCCCCTGGATGGGACTGGCGGCGCTGATCCCCGTATTCCGGCTTAAAACGAGGTAAAGATATGCCTTTTTGGCTGAGACTTAACATGTTTTTCCGTTCGTTTTTCCTGCAAGCCGGCTGGAACTATGTCAAATATCAAAATTTAGGCTTTGCACTGGTCATGATGCCCTTTTTGCGCCGGCTTTACCGCAATGACCCGGAAGCTCTGCCCACCGTGTTAAACCGGTACTTAGAGGCGTTCAATACCCATCCGGTAATGGCATCTTTTTGCTTTGGAGCCATGGCCCGGCTGGAAGAAAGCATTGCCAAAACTGCTGCTGTAACCGATTACAAAGAACAAGTAATGGAATGGAACGGCGCGCGGCGCGGACTCTCTATTACGGCAGCCTCTATCGGAGATCGGCTGTTTTGGGGTTCCATTAAACCGCTGACGCTGCTGCTGGCTATATTTATTTGGATGATCTTAGGGGTAGATTTCTTTGAAACACAAGGCATGGCTCCCGTATCCATTATTTACGGATTTACGGCTGGGGCGATTGCTTTCTTTGTCTATAACACCATTGCCCTGTTTGTGCGCTGGCAAGGCATAAAAATAGGATACGAATCAGATGAATCCTCTTGTTTCGGATTAACCCGTTTTGACTGGAACCGTACTATATACAATGCCAAGCGCATTGGTATTTTCTTTGCGGTGGGGCTTATGTTGTTTGGCGTATACCGTTTTATGGCAGGAGTGCGCGTAGACGTTAATTTTGTGGCACGCGCCGTATTGGTTTTATTCTTCGTTTTGCTTTCTTTTATTACCCGGAGAATGCGCATTCCCAATGTGTATTTATATATAACGGCTGTAATAATTTTCAATATTGTGTGTTTATTTTAAGAGGACTTGTCTGTGATAACTAAAGAAATCAAAATTACCAACCGCTTGGGACTGCATGCCCGTCCGGCCGCCCTGGTGGCGCAAACGGCAGCTGATTTTGATTGTGAGATTAAAATTGCCAAAGGCCCGGTGGAAATAAACGCCAAAAGCATTATGGGTGTCATGATGTTGGCGGCAGAATACGGCTCCACCCTGCGCTTGAGTTTTGACGGCAAAGATGAAGAGAAGGCTTGTGCCGCTATTGTTCAATTATTCACAGACAAATTTAATGAGGAAATTTAAATGTTTGTAATCAAAGGCGTCCCTGCCAGCCCAGGCGTGGCCATTGGTCCGGCGGTGCTGCTCCCAACGGCGGATTTTGCCGTAGCCAACCAACATATAGAAGCTGCCGAGGTCAAAAGCGAAATCGGCAAGTTTGGCCGCGCTATGGAAAAAACACAGGCCGACTTAGACGCCAATGAAAAGAAACTGCGCGAAACATTAGGCGGAGAATATGCCAATCTCATGTCCATGCATAAGATGATTCTGCAGGACCCCATGCTTAAAGACGCCGCCATTGCCAAAATAAAAAATGAACATATGTCTGCCCAAGCGGCTATTTTTAACACGTTGCAAGAGCTGGCGGCCTCTTTTGACAAAGTGGCAGACCCGTTTTTTAAAGAGCGCCGCAACGATATTTTTGACGTAGGCAAGCGTTTAGTCAGCAACCTGCAGGAAAACAAAGGGGCTTTTTGGGCCTCTATCCGCCGTCCGTCCATTTTAATCGCCCATGATTTGTTCCCCTCAGACACCATTAGCCTGCAGGAGAATCAAATTATCGGCTTCTGCACCGATTTGGGCGGCAAAACCAGCCATACGGCTATTTTGGCGCAGAGCTTAAAGCTGCCTGCGGTGGTGGCGCTCTCCAACGCCGCCAAGCAGGTAAAAGACGGCGACACGGTAATTGTGGACGGGGAAAATGGCCTGCTCATCATCAGTCCGGACCGCTACACCCTGGCCCGCTATAAAAAAACCCAGCGCGAAATTAAAAAAGCAGAGTCTTTGCTGCAAACAATTAATCACCTGCCCACCGTTACCGGGGACGGACGCAATTTCAGACTCATGGTCAACTTTGACCCGCGCACCGACACCAAAGAAAACAAAAAGCTCATCACGGACGGCTTGGGCCTGCTTCGTACGGAATTTTTATACATGAATATTCCCCAGCCGCCCAGCGAGCTGGAGCAATACCAGATTTACCTCTCCACCGCCAAAAAGTTTGACATGCGCCCCGTCACTATCCGCCTGGCGGATTTGGGGGCAGACAAAATACCGGATTTCCCGCTGGACGAATTTGACAAAGACAACAACCCCTTTATGGGCTGCCGCGGAATCCGTTTGTTTTTAAAAAATCCGGATTTAATGCATACGCAGCTGCGCGCCATCGTGCGCACCGCGTGCGAAGTGCCGGCGCAGATAAAGATTATGATTCCCATGGTGTCTTCCGTAGAGGAAGTGCGCCACGTGCGCGACGCGCTCAATAAAGCGCTGGCGGAATTTGCCAAAGAAGGCAAAAAGCCCGTAAACAAAATCGCCTTAGGCGCTATGATTGAAGTGCCGGCCGCCGCCATTGCCCTAGACGGCATGATTGGCGAAATAGATTTCCTTTCCATCGGCACCAATGACTTGATACAATATTTAATTGCGGTGGACCGCGTAAACCCGGAAGTGGCGCATATGTACGACCCGTGCCACCCGGCTGTATTGCGCACCATACACCAAATTATCCAAACCGCCCACCAGCGGGGCCGCCACGTCAGTATTTGCGGGGAAATCGCTTCTGACGTCAAAATGGTGCCCATGCTGCTGGGGCTGGAAGTGGACATATTGTCTGTGCCGCCGCGTATGTTTTTGCGCATTAAAAACCGCATACGCAACTTAAATTTTGAAACATGCTCCGACACGGCCCAAGCGGCCCTGCTGGCCTCCTCATCTGAAGAGATACGCAGCTTAGTAGAGCAAATGAACCAAGATGAAGATTCGTAATTTTTCTATCGTGGCCCATATAGACCACGGCAAAACCACCCTTTCTGACCGTATATTGGAAGACACGGGCACCGTGCCCAAACGCAAAATGCAAGCCCAGCTGCTAGACGGCATGGACTTGGAGCGCGAGCGCGGCATTACCATTAAAGCCAAGGCCGTGCGCATTCAGTATAAGGACTATATTTTAAATCTCATTGACACCCCGGGACATGTGGACTTTTCCTACGAAGTGGCCCGCTCTTTGCGCGCGTGCGAAGGGGTGCTTTTGCTGGTGGACGCCTCACAAGGGGTGGAAGCGCAAACAGTAGCCCACGCGCATTTGGCCCAAAGCTTGGGGCTAAAGATTATCCCGGTGATGAACAAAGTGGACCTGTCCCAATCCGACGCCGACGCATCAGAAGAGCAGCTGTGGGACATTTTGCGTGAGCCGGTGGAAGCAGAGCGCGTCAGCGCCAAAACCGGCATGGGGATAGAACACCTTTTGGACCGCATTGTAGCCGACATTCCCGCTCCGCAGGGCGACCCTAAGGCGCCGCTGCGCGCATTGATTTTTGACTCTTTTTACGACCCATTCCGCGGCGTCATTATGTATGTGCGCCTTGTGGACGGCGCAGTAAAAGCCGGGCAGACCATTCGTTTTATGGCTACCGGCGCCAGCTACAAAGTGGAAGAAGTGGGCTTTATGACACCCAAACAGCTGCATAAGGCGCCTTCTTTAAGCGCCGGCGAAGTGGGCTACTTGGTGGCGGGCATTAAAGACATTCACCAAGTGAAGGTGGGCGATACCGTTACCCTGGCCGACCGCCCCGCCCAAACCCCGCTGCCGGGCTATGCAGACGCCAAGCCGGTGGTGTTTGCCAGCATTTTCCCGGTGGAAACGACGGATTTCCCCTTATTGCGCACCGCGCTGGAAAAGCTGAATTTATCCGATTCTTCTTTCCATTACCAAAGCGAAACATCCAAAGCGCTGGGTTTTGGGTTCCGCTTAGGGTTTATGGGCATTTTGCACATTGAAATTGTCAAAGAACGGCTGGAGCGGGAGTTTAACCTCTCCCTGATTGCCACCGCACCCAATGTGGTCTATCACGTCAAATTTACCCCGCGCAAAAACCACCCGCAGGAGCTGGCGGCCTTGCCCGACGCACCCGACGACCCGGGCTATAAGATTATAGACAACCCGGCCAACTTTCCCCCACACGGCGATATTGTGGATATTAAAGAGCCGGTCATTCATATTACCGTAGTAACGCCGGTGGAATTTATGGACGGGGTAATGACGCTGTTGAAAGAAAAACGCGGCACCTTTATGGATATGGAGCACCTGTCCAACCAGCGCGTCATCATTAAGTATGAAATGCCTATGGGCGAAATGGTGATTGATTTTTACAATAAGCTTAAATCCGTTTCCAAAGGCTACGCCTCTTTTGACTATGAGGTGGCGGGCTTCCGCAGTGCTGATGTGGTACTGATGGAAATTCTGCTGCACGGCACGCCGGTGGACGCGCTGTCTGTGGTGGTACATAAAGACAAAGCCCAAACCCAGGGCCGCGCGCTGTGCGCCAAGCTTAAAGAGCTTATCGGACGCCAACAGTTTGAAGTGGCGGTGCAGGCCGCTATTAACGGCAAAGTCATCGCGCGCGAAACAATCCCCGCCTACCGCAAAGACGTTATCGCCAAATGTTACGGCGGCGATATCACGCGCAAACGCAAACTGCTGGAGAAACAAAAAGAAGGCAAGAAGCGCATGAAATCTATTGGCAGTTTAAACATACCGCAGGAAGCGTTTGTGGCTATGCTGAAGATTGACGAAGAATAACCCCCGCTATTATTACAAAAGCCGCCTTTAACAAGGCGGCTTTTTATGAATACCTTTCCCCCTGCTCCAAACCCTCGGTTAAAATATACTTCTACCAAATAGCGGCCCTTTCTTAACGTTTATTGACTGGCAGGCAAAAGAGCCTAAGGCATATTTTATTCCACGCTAAAACACTGGCCTAAAACTCCGCTTCCTTATGATAGTTTTTCGCTCAAACTCTAGGCTTAGCCCCTAGCTTTACGGAAAAATATTGATAAAAAGCGGAACGGATAAATTCCGTTCCGCTTGTATTGTCTTTGCTATATACTAGGCTAGATACTTCTTGGCCAATTCATCATAACGGTTGATCACTTGGCGCACAAAGATACGCCGATCCATGTAAGTACCCGGAAAAAATGCCCCTTTAAAACCGGCTATCACAATATTTTTAAACTCTTTGCACGTCAGCGGGATATACTTTACCAGCAACTCCAGCTCTTTGCTGACGGTGGTGTTAGACACCAAGCGGTTGTCTGTGGCAATGCTGACCGAAAGGCCGCGCTTAATCATTTCCCGCACCGGGTGCTTGGCAACCGATTTGATTTCCGGCAACGTTTGCAAATTGCTGGTCAGGCAGACCTCTACGCCAATGCGTTCGCTGGCGATATAGTTTGCCAAGGCTTCCACATAGGCTTTTTTATCTTTGACTTTGCGGTCTTTAATCATCTCCGCGTCAAACAAATGCGTGCCATGACCAATGCGGTTGGCGTAGCAGTCCGTAATGGCCTGGAAAATAGATTCCGGGCCGTAGGCTTCACCAGAGTGCACCGTTTTGCGCATAAAGTTTTTATGCACATATTTATAGGCTTCCACATGGTCAGAGGCGGGGTAGCCGGCTTCTTCGCCTGCCAAATCAAACCCAACGACAGGCAAGTGCTCCTCCCGCGCCAGTTTGACCACCAGGCGCGCCAACTCCAGCGAGGCCACGCCAAAAATTTCGGACTTGGAATACTGCGACAGCGTCCCAATGAGGTTTTTGTAATAAGGCGACATAAACGCATTAAAACTGCGCATGGCACACACAATCACGCCAAAATGGAAAGGCAGGTCTTTGCCGCTTTTTACATCAGCTTGGCTGTTATGCTCTTTCTGCGCCCGGGTCAAACCCGCCACCACCGCGCGCACCGCGCCGGCCACGGACAAATTTTCACTGGCGTGCAGCTGCGGGGCAAAACGCACTTCCATATAGCGCACCCCTTCGGCAATAGCGTCTTGGCCCAGCTCATAGGCAATACGCTCTATATTTTCTTTATTGCGCATCACAGCGGTAGTATAGTTGAAGCCTTGCAGGTATTCCGGCAGGGAGGCGTACTGTTTTTTAAATACTTTTTCGCGCAGGCCCTTTTCGGTATAAGCAGGCAGTTCCACTCCCTCTTTTTTAGCCAGCTCAATCAGGGTAGACAGACGAAGCGATCCGTCTAAATGCACATGCAAATCCGCTTTGGGAATACGGCGGATGAATTCGGCGCTTATTTTTTTCATTTTATTTTCTCCGTTTTCTGTCCTTGCGGCGTATCTTTTACGCTGTAGCCGGCGGCGACCAAAGCGGCGCGCAGCTCGTCAGATTTTTTATAATCTTTGGCCGCGCGGGCCTGAGCGCGCTGCTGCAGCAGCTCCTGCACTTGAGGCGGCAGCTCTTCACTCTGTTCCGGCTGCGGCGCGCGGAATAAATCCAGCGCCAAAATACTGTCAACAAAACGCAAAAATTCCACTTTTTCTGCCGCGTTCAGCTCCGCCCCGCGCATATATTCCCACACGGTGGCTAAAGCCTTAGGCGCATTCAAATCATCTTCCATAGCGGCGCGGAAGCGGTTTTTGGCTTCTTCCAAAGCCGCGGTCAATGCGGCTGGCTGGCGGCCCGCCGTTTCAACGGCTTTGGCGGCTTCGTGGCGCAAAATTTGCAGGCTTTTGCGCGCAGAGTCTAAGGACTCATAGGTAAATTCCAACTGGGTGCGATAATGCGCCGTCAGACACAAATAGCGGTAATCCAGCGGGTCATAGCCTTTGTCGCGCAGCGTTTGCAGCGTGACAAACGTACCGCCGGATTTGGACATTTTGCCCGCGCGCAGCACTAAAAATTCCCCATGTACCCAAAAACGCACATACTGCTGGCCGGTGGCGGCTTCACTTTGGGCGATTTCATTGGTGTGGTGCACTGACACATGGTCTATTCCGCCGCAATGAATGTCCACCGTCGGCCCCAAATACTTCATCGCCATGGCAGAGCATTCTATGTGCCAGCCCGGAAAGCCGACCCCCCAGGGGCTGTCCCACTCCATTTGGCGTTTTTTGTCTTTGGGGGAAAATTTCCACAGAGCAAAATCGGTGGGGTTTTTCTTCTCGTCGCTCATTTCCACCCGCGCCCCGCCGCGCAACCCTTCCAAGCGGCTGCGGCCCACCAAGGCATCATAGCGGGGGAACTTGGACGTGTCATAATAAATCCCGTCAGAGGTACGGTAGGTATAGCCCTTCTCTTCCAACGTTTTTACCAGGGCAATCATCTCCGGTATATGCGCCGTGGCGCGACTGATAACCGTGGGGCGGGTGCAGTGAAGGGCGTCAAAATCTTCAAAAAATTTCTGCTCGTAAAATTTAGCAATCTCCCAGGCGCTTTTGCCTTCGCGCGTGGTGGCCACTTCCATTTTGTCTTCGCCTTCGTCCCCGTCAGAAACCAGGTGACCTACATCGGTCACATTCATCACATGTTTAAGCGGCATATTCAAACGAATGGTGCGCGCCAGCAAATCTTCAAAAATATAGGTGCGCATATTGCCGATGTGCGCATAATTGTACACCGTGGGGCCGCAGCAGTACATGGTGGCTTCTTGGCTCTTAAGCGGGGTAAAAGTGTCTTTACGGCGGGTTTCGGTATTATAAAGCTGCATTGTTCTGCGCCTCTTTCAGTAACGTGTTGTATTGTTTTACCAATGTGTCAAAAAACAAATTGCAGGTGCTTTGGCCTACTTCGTTGGCGGCCTGTTCACCTAAAATACAGCTCACTTCAATATCAGAGAGCGGATTGACGGCCCCTACGCTGGCGATAGAGTAGGTAAATCCCGCCGGGCGGTACTTGCGCAGCGCCTGTTTATACGCCTCATCTAATGCTTTCTGAAAAAGGGCCATGTTTTTGGAATTGGCTGAAGAGCCCAGCTTGACCCGCTTAGCCGCCGCCACTACCGTTACATCGGTGTAGCGCCCGTACGAAGCGGCAATTTCCTCTGAAGTAAAGTCCTGGCTTTCATCTACGGTTTCTTCCTGCGGCAGACCATATTCGTCTAAAATGCTGGGGGTGGGAAGTTCCCCATAATAGTTATCCCCCATAAATCCGGACGGGTTTTCATAGGCGGAATAGTCAATGCCTTTCAGTTTGCGGTTGGACGTATAATCTACCGTACTGCACGCCGCGCTGAGCAAAGCAGCCGTCAAACAAAGCAAAAGCGTTTTTTTCATTTTTCATCTCCCATAAGTAAACTGACCACTGCGTGGCACATGGCCGCTTCCCCGCGGCCTATTTCGCCCACATGTTCGTGGCTTTTTGATTTAAAACTGACGTTCTTTTCATCCAGTTCAAAAATTTTTGCCAAAGACGCCCTCACCGCCGCATAATGCGGGCTGATTTTGGGCTCTTGGGTAATCAGGGTAACATCCATATGCGTAATCTGGGCCCGGTTTTCGTGCACGATTTGCAGCACGCGTTTGGCAATTTCCCGGCTGTCTATACCCTCAATAGTAGGGTCGGACGGCGGGAAAAGCAGACCGATTTCTCCCTGGCACAGCGCGCCCAATATCGCGTCGCACACTGCGTGCAGCACTACATCGCCGTCGCTGTGGCCCACAAAGCCTTTGCTGTGGGGCAACTCCACCCCGCCAATAATAAACTTGCGGCCCGCCGCCAGGCGGTGCAAATCAAAACCAAAGCCTATGCGCTGGCACGCCGCGGTATTTACAAAAGCTTCCGCCATAACCAAATCCTCCGGGGTGGTAATTTTTAAATTTTTATAATCTGAGGGCTCTATCTTTACGCTTACCCCCAGCCGCTCCACCAGCTGGGATTCATCGGTAGCGTCCTGCAAATAGCCAAATTTATCCAGCGCGCGGCGCAGCACTTCCGCCCGGTAACACTGCGGCGTTTGGGCTGCCCACAGGCTGCTGCGCTGCAGCGTTTGCTCCACGGTGCCAGCGCGCACCTGTTTTACCGTATCTTTGACGGGTACGGCCAACACCGCTGCCCCGTCTGTAAAACCGCGCCGCAAACAGCGGGCGGCGGCCTGCGGATCCACCAGCGGGCGCGCGCCGTCATGCACGGCTACGGCCTGTACTCGGGGGTCCAGTTTATGCACCCCGTTTATGACAGAAGCCATACGGGTAGCCCCCGGCAACGCAAAAGTTAAATCAGAAAAAAATTGTTTCAGGATTTCTTGGTTTTCAAGGGAAGTGACCACCACTATCTGACGCACGCACGGGATTTTTTTAAATGCGTCCACCGCGCGCACCAGCACCGGGCGGCCCGCCAAAGGCAACATCTGCTTGGGGCGGCCCATACGTTTCCCCAGACCGCCGGCTACAATGACCGCGCCGGCAAAAGATAGCTCTTCTCGCATTACTGTCCTATTTTGTCTTGGCAAAAATCATGCGGCCCGAAGAAGTCTGCAAAATAGAATACACAGATACCTCAGTCCGTTTGCCAATAAATTTGCGTCCGTCTTCCACCACCACCATGGTGCCGTCGTCTAAGTAACCGATGCCCTGTTCTTTTTCTTTGCCGTCTTTCATAATGAACAAAGACATCGTTTCCCCCGGCAGCACCACCGGCTTTAAGGCGGTGGCTAAATCAGCAATATTTAAAACGACCACATCATATAAAGCGCCTATTTTGTTGACGTTAAAATCCAGCGTTACCACTTCGGCGTCAAAGCTTTTGGCCAGTTTGACCACACGCTCCACATCGTTTTCCGCTTTGGGCGTTTTGGAAGTAATGCGCACGGCAATTTCTTTGAGCTCCTGCAGACGGGTAGCCACGTCTAATCCGCGGCGGCCTTTGGCGCGTTCCAGCGGGTCTTTGGAAGCGGCCATTTTGTTCAGTGTTTCCAGTACAAAAACCGGAATAACAATAATGCCGGAGAGAAAATTAATTTCGCACAAATCCACAATGCGCCCGTCCATCAGCGCGCTGACGTCGGCCACTTTTAAATGGCGGCCTTTGTAAGAGAGCCCTTCCAAATCGCGCGATTTAAATAAGCAGGCCAATACGCCAAAAATAATCAGCCCAATCTCTACATGGCGCCAGTTCCCCTCCCACCAAGCCAAAGAAGCCGCACCGGAGAAGTTTTGCATGGCATAGTCGGTAAATGCAAATAATAAATACCCCACTAAAAAGCCGGAGCAGGCAATCATAATCTTAATCAAGCGCAGGCGTTTAAACACGGCTTCTGCAATAATAACAATCAGCGCGCACAACAGGCCGGCGGCCAAAGACAAGGGGTCTTTATCAATAAAATCATAGGTTAGAAACGGAAACGCAATCAGCGTAGAAAAACGAAAAATCCAAATAGGCATACGCCCTCCAAAAGCTCCGCCGGACACACCGGGCGGTATAAATTAAAGTATATGTATATTTTATCATTCCCGGGGCGCATTTGTCAGGCTAAGCCTCCGGCATAGGTTAAACCGCCTTTTACAAGCCCCGCATGGGGTTATCTGGGCATGGGGGTTGTGCTCTTGCAGCAGGGCCGGGTGGCCGCACTTTTATGATTTGGCGCGCACTACGCTGTAAGCCGCCGCTTACAGCCCAAGAGCAGACAAAAAGGCGAAGCTGGGCTGCTCCGGCGCCTGCCTTCATAATTTCCCCTATCCCCCACCCTCAACTGCACACAAAAACAAAGACGGGCCCGAGAGCCCAGCTGTTTCCGTGTTTTTTAATCCTCCCAAACCGCGCACAAAAGCAGAGGCAGTGGCAGGGCCGGCGCTAGCGTGTCGCTCTGCCGCCCTAGCTTTCAGCCTTTCGCCATACTTCGCTTTGACGCCCACCCAAGAGCAGCGGCGGAGCGGGGGCTGAATTTGATATTATATATATATATGATTTTAGAGGGCAAAACATTAGCCGCCGCCCTGCGTGCGCCGCTGGCGCAGCGGGCAGAAAGGGCTGCGCAAAAATTAGGGCGGCCCATATCGCTTTTTGCCGTCGGTTCTACCGACGACTATGGCGCATATGTGTATTTGAAAAAAGAAGTGCAGGCCGCTGAGAAACTGGGCGTGCATTGCCAAGTCCACGAAATTAATAACACCACCCCGGTAGATGCATTTTTAGCCCTGCTGCAAAAAGCGTCCCAAGACCAGAATATAGACGCCATTTTAATTCCGCGCCCGCTGCCGCCGGCTTTGGCCCAAAGCGGTTTTACCCGCTTTATTGCGCCGGAAAAAGACATTGACGGCATGTCCAATGTATCTGCGGGCAACTTGTTTTTGTGCAAAACATGGCAGGACATAGAAGCCTTACCTACTTTTGTCCCTTGCACGGCTATGGCGGTAATACGTTTGTTAGACGCGCACCACATAGAATTGTCAGGGAGAGAAGCCGCCGTAATCGGCCGCTCCCCCACCGTGGGCAGGCCGCTGGCACATTTGCTTACCTGCCGCAACGCAACAGTAAAAATTTGCCATACTTGCACGCGTGATTTAACTGTTTCTTTACAAAACGCCGATTTAATTTGTGCAGCTGCCGGACATCCGCAGCTGCTTACACCGCAAAACGTCCAGCCGGGAGCCACCATCATAGATATTGCCACCAATTTGGACGCGCAGGGACATCTGTGCGGGGACGCCTGCACCCAACTGCTGCTGGATAAAGGCTGTCATGTATCCCCTGTTCCCGGCGGAGTGGGCCCGGTAACGCTTGCGTGTTTGCTTGAAAACATTATATTATCAGGGGAAAGAAAGGCCTAAAGGAGAACTTATGAAAACCTTCATTCACTTAGCCGTATTATCTGTTTTATGTTTAGGCGTAGCGGCATGCTCGTCTGCCAACTCCAAAGACAAAGACGGGCAGCGCTATCAACGCAAAATTTATTTAACTGAAGAGGACTACTTGGAGGATTTGGACCGGCAGGCTTTCCAAGAACGCCGCGAGGCCAAACCCAACGTAGAATCTAATTACATTTTTGATTTGCAGCCCGACACCCAAAAGAACGTCTACTTCTTTGATGAACGCACCCAGCCCAAAGTGCCGGGCGTACCCAGTGAGCGCGACTACCGCACCACCAAACGCCTGTGGGAAAAACCGCGCCGCTACTCGCCGGACCAATACTACGGCTATCAGGAAGCCGCACCAGCGGCGGATACTTCTTACGATACTTCTTCATCGGACCCCTATTCGGGATATGATTACTAAGTATTTATCTGACACAAACCCCGCCAAAAGGCGGGGTTTTTATTTATAAATGCTTCTATAAATTCCAGGCAAGTCTAAAAGGGCACGGGGATTCTTCGCTAGGAAAGAGCGGCGCCTGCTTATAAGGAGCTTCACGGCAAACAGAACTGGGGTGTAAAATAAAAACCCCGGGGCAAGCCCAGTAAGTTTTGCCCAGCGGACATGGAAAACGTTACAGGCACGGCATGCTGTTTAGTTCGTGATTTAAATTTCAGGCAGAATTAAAAACGCGGAATTCGGGTTTTTTTAGATAACTTAATCGGCGTATATTTTTCGCACAATTCTTCAGGCAGCTCATATTTGCCCGGCAGAAACAAGCCGGGATTGTCGGTAAATATCCCGTCCACCCCGATGCGCTCTAACGAATGAGCGGTATATTTGTCATTTACCGTATACACAAACACCTTGCGCCCTTCTGCATGGCACAAATCCACAATTTCTTTGGTAATGCGTGTTTTGTTCATATGCACGCTGTAAGCGCCGATATTATGTGCTTTTTGCGGATCAAACATGCGTGTAAGCAAGCCTATTTTAGCTCCGGGTGCTATCTTGCGCAAGCGCTGCAGTGTGGGATAATCAAAGCTGGAAAAAAGCATTTTCTTTAAAGCTTCCGGCCCGAACACGCTGGCCCGTTCCCAAATTATTTTCTCAATATCCGGATATACGTTATCATCATTTTTTATTTCTATATTGAGCAGTTCCAAATCCTCCACAATCACGGGCAACACTTCCCGTAAAAGCGGAGGGCGGACGATAATGTCTTTATCAAAATTATGCAGAATGCGGCACTGTTTTAAATCGGCAAAAGTAATATCTTTGATATTGCGTAAACAAGTAGTGTCGGCGCCTAAATAATAATCGTGATGAACCACCAAACACTCATCTTTGCTTAAGTGGATATCCAGTTCATAATGTGTGCAGCCCTGCTGCCGCGCTAAAGCAAAAGCCGGTAGGGAGTTGGCAGGAGCAAGCGCGCTGGCGCCGCGGTGTGCAAAATAAATCATATGGTTGTCTTAGTTTCAAATCTAAATTTAGGGCTGCCAATCCAATACAGTATAGCAATGGCTCTCATAGAAGGAATTGTACGTATTACAATCTGCATGTTTCGCCCCGCCGAAAGAAGCGCAAGCCCGGTCTGAGGCTTTGCTGTTAATAGCCGGTATGCAGACTATGCCTCTTTCTGGTTTTAAATAAGAATAATCTAAATAGTAGTTGTGAGGATAGGTTAAATAAGCGCCTGCCCCATGTATTTTCATGATTTTTTTATTTGGCTCTTCCAATACACAATACTCCGCCGTCGTTGGGTCTGTATCATAGGAATAGCGCAGACAAGCGGGCTGCACGTCCAATGCCTGAAAAGAGCGGGAATATTGGCCGTTGGCCAATTTATAGGCTTCTTGGGCTCTGAGCACGCTGGTAAATTGAGGCAATTCACTGGCAATTTTGGATTTTAAAACAGCCGCATTATACTGAGGCAAAGCAATAGCAGCCAATATACCAATAATCAACACAACCACCAAAAGCTCTATCAAGGTAAACCCTTGCCGGCGAAACAGACACGCCCTTTTCATTTGTTCTCTCCTAAAACGATTAAATCTCTTAGGTATAATGTAGCAAAAACCACGCCGGATAACAATCTTTTAAGCAGAACGAAGCCGCCGCCCATATCCGGCTCAATATATAAAAAAGCATACAAAACGCAGCCCCAAAAAGGCTGCGTTTTGTATTTTTACAAAAAAATTATTTGTTTAAATCCGCCGTACAATCCGGGCACTTTACCGCGCGTATGTCTATGGTGCTAAAGCAAAACGGGCAGACTTTGGTAGCAGGAGCGGCGGCTGGTTTTTTCTTTAAATTATCCAGCTTGTTAATAGCTTTAATCAGCATAAAAATACAAATAGCCACGATTAAAAAGCTGATGATGGTATTTAAAAAATTCCCCACATTTATCGTCGTAGCTCCCGCCGCCTGTGCCGCAGACAAAGAAGCATACGGCCCGGCCTGGGATCCCTCTTTTAACACAAGAAACCAGTTGGAAAAATCCACCTTGCCCATCAAAAGGCCCAAAGGCGGCATCAACACATCAGCCACCATGGAGTTGACGATTTTGGTAAAAGCCCCGCCAATGATAATACCTACCGCCATATCAATGACGTTGCCGCGCATCACAAACTGCTTAAATTCCGAAATAATATTTTTAATCATGTTTCTTCCTCTTTTTTGTTAGACCCGCCGCTTTAAAAAGCGGCGCATACAAATCCTGCTCCGGCGGATACATTATTTCCGCCGGGTTCGTCTTTGATACAAAACGCACCGGCGCGCCGCTAATGCGGCAGAGCGGCTTCTGCTCGTTTCGCTCCCCCATATTCAGCGCGGCGGCGGCCGCCAAAGCGTCTGCCAAATTGACCAAAGTGGTTTCTAATTTTTTGCCAAAGATGTCTTTTTTGCCGCGCTCATCGCGCACGCCGCAAAAGCCGGCATAGGCCGCCGCCGCGCCGATTACTCCGGCCCGCAGCGGCAAAATCATGCTGTCGGTAATAATCACGCCCAGTTTTTTTATTCCATATTTTTTACACAGCGCCCGGCGCAGCTCAGCGGCGCAGGCGTACAAATCCGGCGGCAGAAGAAGCAGTTTGCCGTCGGCGTTGGACTCGTCTATCCCGGCATTGGTCATCACCATACTGGCCTTAATGGTCAGCCAGGCCAGTTTGGTCTTTAACGCCTGCTCGCTCTGGCTTTGTATCAAGCGTTGCTTTTGGCGTTTGCTAAGATAGGGGACGCTGAGGCCCTTCCACAGGCACACCAGCTTGGACGATACCACCAGAATATCCCCCTCTTCTAACTGCGCTATATGACGGTAAATAAAAAGAGGCAAATCCTCTTTCTCTTTAAATACGGACGTATGATAAGCAGTTACTTGCATTCTTTGTCCTCAAACGGGCCGACAAAAGCCATAAACGCCTGATTAGCCAAAAACAGCCCCTCAAAAGTTAATTTTATTATATCCTTTTTCTGATCCAACAGTCCGCGCGACACCAAATCGGTGATTTCCCGCGCAAAAAGCCGTTGCTGACACGGTGTGAGCGGCACCCCGGCTAATACCCGAAGGCCCAGCATAATCTGCTCTCCTTCTTTAGCCGGCCCAGTCAACGTTTCGCAAAAATCCGTCGGTCGGCACCCGGCCTGCACTTGCTCTATGTATTGCTTCAAGTCCACGGTATTAGAGCGGCGGGTACCGTTTTGGTAAGAGGCCGCCGCCGCGCCCAGGCCCAGGTATTCCCCGTTACGCCAATAGTTTAGATTGTGCCGGCTCTGGCGGCCCGGGCGGGCAAAGTTAGAAATTTCATAGTGGGCAAACCCCGCCTGCTGCAGTAAACAATGAGTTTGTTCCAGCTCGCGGCGCAGCAGTTCGTCATCTGTTTGTACACCGTCGCGGTAAAAGGGGGTGCCCTCTTCTATCTGAAGCCCGTACACGGAGATATGCTGCGGAGCTAAAGAAATCAACCGTTTCAGTCCCTCCAAAAACATACGCTCCGTCTGCCCTGGCAAACCGGCTATTAAATCTACGCTTATGTTTTCAAACCCCACTTTACACGCCAGTTCATAAGCGCTCAAAAAAGCCGACACATCATGAATACGCCCAATGCGCCGCAGCACGTCATCGTCAAAGCTTTGCAAGCCCAGGCTCAAGCGGTTGAGCCCCGCTTCTTTTAACAGATGCAATTTTTCAGCGTTTACGCTTTCCGGGTTAGCTTCCAGGGTGCTTTCCGCAAACCCAGCCAGCGGCCCAAAATGCCGCTCTATCAGCCCGCACAGGCGCTCCAGCTGGGATGCAGAGAGCAAACTGGGCGTCCCGCCGCCGATATACAGCGTGTCAAAGCGGGCCCCGCCGTAAAAAGAGGCCTCCTTTTCCAGCGCGTCCAAATAAGTGTCTATTTGGCTTTCCGCTCCAGCAAAGGAGGCAAAATCACAATAACGGCATTTCTGCCGGCAAAAGGGGATATGAATATACAGCCCGCTCATGCTTTGCGCTCGGCTTCGTGGCGCAGGTAGGCGAACATAAACGGGTCCAAATCTCCGTCCATCACGCCGGTAATATTGGAAGTTTCATAATCGGTGCGCAGGTCTTTTACCAGCTGGTAGGGCATAAATACATAAGAGCGGATTTGGTGCCCCCACGCAATTTCACCTTTCTGGCCGTAGCGTTTTTCGGCCTCGGCGCGTTTTTTATCCAGCTCCATTTCATACAGACGCGCTTTTAACATTTTCATGGCGGTCTGGCGGTTTTGCAGCTGGCTGCGCTCTATGCGGCAGGAAACTACAATACCCGTCGGCTTGTGCAACAGGCGCACGGCTGTTTCCACTTTGTTGACGTTTTGACCGCCGTGTCCGCCGGCGCGGGAAGTTTCCAGCTCAATATCGCGCTCCGGGATTTCAATATTGATTTCATCTTCAATATCCGGCAATACGTCCACTGAGGCAAAAGACGTATGCCGCCGGGCATTGGCGTCAAACGGAGACACGCGCACCAAGCGGTGCACGCCGTTTTCCCCTTTTAAATATCCGTAGGCATAGGGGCCGTCTATAATCATAGATGCATTTTTAATGCCGGCCTCTTCCCCGGGCAAAGTATCGGTTACAGATACCTTCATGCCATGCTGTTCTGCCCAGCGGGTGTACATGCGCAAAAGCATTTGCGCCCAATCGCACGACTCGGTGCCGCCGGCCCCGGCATGTACGGTTAAAATAGCGCGCAGTTTGTCATGCGGGTCAGAAAGTGTAATCTCAAATTCTGTTTTTTCGGTTTGCTTCTCCAGCTCTTTTACCGCCGCGTCCAAAGTGGGCAGCTCGCCGGCGTCCTGCATTTCACGCGCCAAGTCATACAAGGTCTGCGCGTCTTCTAATTGTTTGCACAAAGAATGATAGGTTTCAATGGCGCTTTTTAACCCGTCTATTTTTTGTGTCACGGCCTTGGCCTTTTGATTGTCATTCCAAAAAGACGGGTCCGCCGCCAATGCTTCCTGCTCGGCCAGTTCTTTTTGCTTAAGCGGAATATTTTCCATTTGGCCGATTTTTTGGATACGGCCCGTCAAGTCCGCCAACGCATTTTCTATATCTTTAAATTCAATGTTATTCATAGGCAAACACCATAACGGAAATCAAAATCGTAAAATAAATAGCCGCGCACACCCAAGCAAACCAATCCCCCCAGCGCACATAGAAACTGTCATATGCGCCTAGCGGCAGCGGCACATCGGCCTGCAAAACGGCGCGGGTGTTTAGCTCCGCCCGGGCCAAAATTTCCCCGCTGGGGCTGATAATAGCCGATATGCCCGTATTGGCCGCGCGCAGCACCGGGCGGCGCGTTTCTACCGCGCGCAATACAGAAACAGCCAAATGCTGGTATGGAGCGTCCGTATCAAAAAACCATGCGTCATTGGTGATATTGACAAAAAAGCGGGCTCCGGCTTTGGCCTGCGCTTTCCATAAACGGGAAAAAACAGATTCATAGCAAATGACCACACCAAACGGAATTTGGCCCAAACTTAAAAGAGACTGTTCCCATTCCCCCGGGGCAAAAGCCCCCAATTCCCCCAACACCGTTACCTGGGGCAGCAAACGCCGCACCAAATCGTCAAAAGGAATAAACTCCCCAAAAGGGACCAAGTGGGTTTTGTCATAAAAAGACAACGGTTGCTGTATGTTGGGAGGGAATAAAAATGCGCTGACATATTGTTTGCCCTCCGCCTCTCGGTTAGAGCCCGCCAGCTGCCACGCGCCAGAGGCTTGGGCCACCCCTTGCATAAGCGACAGATACGGCTCCTGCTGCACCGGACCCGGAGTTACGCTTTCCGGCCATACCGCCAACATTAGATTTTTGCCCATTAACTCTCCGCCGGTTTGGGTAATAGTCTGCAAGATTTCCTGTTCAAATTGCGGGGTCCACTTTTTATACTGGTCAATATTAGGCTGTATAACCGCCGAGCGCAGTGAAAGCAGAGAACGCTCTGCCGGCCGATTTAGAAGCACTTTGCCATATCCGTACGCTCCCAAAAACACCGCAGCGGACAGCACCAGCTGCATAAGTCCGCGTTTTAAAGACGGTGTGGCAAAAGCGTATCCCACACTCATCCCGGAAAATGCTACTAAAAAGCTGACGCCTGCTGTTCCGGCAAATGAAGCAATTTGTATAACTTGCGGTATATTCCACTGGGAATACCCCAACGCAAACCACGGAAACCCCAAAACATATGTAGCCAGCATTTCATGCGCCCACTCCAGCGCAGCCCAACCCAGCGCCGCCAGTACCGGGAAAGCCCAGCGCAGCCGTTTTAAATAATAACAGCTGCCCCCAAAAATGGCAAACTGCACGGCCATTAAGGCAGAAAGTCCCAGCCACGCCGCCGCAGAAAGTGCATACCCCAGGCCTCCTCCGTCCAGACAAGTTATAAAAACCCACTGGTATAGTCCGGCAAAGACTAATGTTCCACAAAACCAGCCATAAAAGACGCTGCCCCAAAAACTGCGTGCGCGCACTACCGCCAGCGTAAAAGGCGCCAAAGCCAACCACATCAATAAACTATAGGACGGTTTAGGATAAGCCAGTTTAAACAACACAGCCGTCGCTGCTGCACAGACAGCCAGCCAAACAAACCAAATAAAAGACCGGCTCACACGCACCAAAAGAGCCCACAAACGAGAGGGCTCTTTAGCTGATTTTTCTGATAAATAAGGACGGCGGATCGGCGTCATAATTTTGATTTTTAATACACGATTTTACAAACGTTTTGCTGGCATACCGGGCGGGCGGAAGCAGAACATTCTCTCTCCGTAGAAGCAACCGAAGGGCACACCGACGCTACGGAAGACTGCCCTTGCATAAAACGGGAAAACTCCAGCGACATGGCAGAATTAATAGCCGTCACGCCCTCAGGCCCTTTTAAACAGCCGCACGGATCTTTGTCCACAATAATACATTCATTGTCATTTTGGCACTGGTAGAGGCGTTTTTCCAGTTCAGCCCGTTTACGTTCGGCGGCAGCATTTTGACGTTTGGCCTCTGCCGATTTAATGGCCGCCTGGTTTTCATCTATCATCTGACGGGTAACCAGGGGAATTTGCACCTCTATCGGGTTGGAACGGGAGAAAAAGGACGCCGCCAACGCCAATACAAAAACCGCACATACCAACAAAAATATTCCTTTTATTTTAGGGTTCATAATTTAGCTCCGCAACATTTTTTATATTTTTTGCCGCTGCCGCACGGGCAAGGGTCATTACGTCCGATTTTATGGTCAGACGGAGCGGCATGCTCTTGAGAAGAGGTTTCCTTGTTTTGCATGGGTTGTCTTTTGGCGGAAACCGCTTGGCGCACGGGAGGCAGCTGCAGACGGAAAATATAACCTACCATTAAGTCACGCACTTTATTCATCATGGCGCTGTAGAGTTTATAGGCTTCTTTTTGATACTCAATCAGCGGATCTTTTTGTGCGTAACCGCGCAGGCTGACGCTGTTTTGCAGTTGGTCCAATTCATAGAGGTTTTGTTTCCAGGCATTGTCTATAATTTGCAAAAGCAGCATGCGCTCCAATTCCGGAAAACTTACGCCCTGGCTGGCAAAAAAGTCCGCCCGTTCGTGATAGAGCTTTTCCACCAAATCCATAATTTCCTGCGCCAACTGGTCCTGGCTTTTGTCTTTAGTATTATCGGCGTTGTATTCAAAAGCATACGGGAACAAAGAACGCAGCGTAATATTGAGCGTTTCAAAATTGGACTTTGCCGGGTCGCGCGGAAAATAATGCGTTTGCACAATTTCGTCCACCACTTCGTCAATCATCTTCAGTACGGTGGCGGTCATGTCTTCTCCGTCTAAAATGGCGTTGCGCAGGCCGTAAACGGCAGTGCGCTGTTGGTTCATCACTTTATCATAATCCAGCAAATGTTTACGGATATCAAAGTTATGTCCTTCCACCATGCGCTGGGCCCCTTCAATTTGGCGGCTCATCAGGCGCGACTCTATCGCTTCGCCGGGTTTCATACCCAAAGTGCTTAAAATAGAGCTGATTTTGGCGGTATTGGCAAACAGACGCATTAATTCGTCTTCCAATGAAATATAAAAACGAGAACAGCCCGGGTCCCCCTGGCGGGCGCAGCGGCCGCGCAGCTGGTTGTCAATGCGGCGGCTTTCGTGGCGTTCTGTGCCAATCACGTGCAAACCGCCCTGGCCCAGCACATAATCCTGCTCGGCTTTATCGGCTGGGTTGCCACCCAACACAATGTCTGTACCGCGGCCGGCCATGTTGGTGGCGATAGTTACCGCTCCTTTGCGGCCTGCCTGGCTGATGATTTGGGCTTCCATTTCATGGTATTTGGCGTTAAGCACCTTGTGTGGAATGCCTTTGGCGCGCAGCATATTGCCCAATTTTTCCGATTTCTCAATGGAGCGCGTACCCACCAGCACCGGAGCGCCCTTTTTCCACAGTTCTTCAATTTCTTCCACAATGGCGTGGAATTTGTCTTTCTCGCTGAGGAACACCAAATCCGGAAAATCTTTGCGCTGGGAAGGGCGGTTGGGGCGGATTTCCACCACGTCCAATTTGTAAATTTGCCAAAACTCGTTGGCTTCCGTCATGGCGGTACCGGTCATACCGGAAAGTTTTTTATACAGTTTAAAGAAGTTCTGGAATGTGATGGTGGCCAGCGTCTGGTTCTCTTCTTTAATCTGCAAGCCTTCTTTGGCTTCTACAGCCTGGTGCAAGCCGTCACTCCAACGGCGGCCGGGCATCAGACGGCCGGTAAATTCATCTACAATAATCACTTCGCCGTCTTTAACTACATAATCTACATCTCTCTCATACAAATGATGTGCGCGCAAGGCTTGGTTAATGTGGTGCACCCACTCAGACTCCACATCATTGTATAGGTTAGTAACATTTAAAAATTTCTCTGCTTTGGCAATACCCGTTTCCGTCAAAGTGGCGGTGTGGTTTTTTTCGTCTACAATAGCGTCATATCCTTCTGCCAAATCAATATGCTCGTATTTGGCTTTTACCTCGTCATTTTCGGTAATCATGCGCACTTTGAGCGCTGGGACCAAGCGGTTGACGATGTAATACTTATCCGTGCTTTGCTCCGAAGGGCCAGAGATAATCAGCGGGGTGCGGGCCTCGTCAATTAAAATAGAGTCCACTTCGTCTACAATACAGTAGTTCAGCGGGCGCAGCACACGGTCCTGACGGGTGATGACCATATTGTCGCGCAAGTAGTCAAAACCCAGCTCGTTATTGGTTACATACGTAATGTCTTTAGCATACATTTCGCGGCGTTCGGCATTGGGCATGTCATGGTTAATATAGCCGACGGTCAAGCCTAAAAATTCATGAATGGGGCCCATCCATTGGCGGTCGCGGCGGGCCAGGTAATCGTTGACGGTAACCACATGCACGCCTTTGCCGGTTAAAGCATTTAAATAAGAAGGTAGCACCGCAACCAGGGTTTTCCCTTCGCCGGTGCCCATCTCGGCGATCTTGCCCTGGTGCAGAACGATACCTCCCAGCAGCTGCACATCATAAGGACGCAGGCCGATGACGCGTTTGGCTGCTTCACGCACAACAGCAAAAGCCTCCGGCAAAATTTGGTCCAGCGTTTCCCCCTGCGCCAAGCGGTCTTTAAACTGTTGGGTTTTATCTTTTAACGCGTCATCTGACAAAGCTTCTATTTCTGCCGCCAGCGCATTGGCCTTATCTACATAATGCTGTATTTTTTTCAAATCACGTTCGCTTTTGGTGCCAAACACCTTGTCTATCATCATTCTAATCATGTGGCTAATCCTATTTATCAAAATATCACGGCCTTAAAAAAGACCTTTGGTTACATTAAATCAATTTATATAAAGGGACTGCAACTTTTGGACAAAAAGAACCGTGCGCCGCCTGCCCTTAGGCAGGCAACGCACGGGGAACAGAAAAGTTATTTAGCTACCGGTTTTTTATTATTGGCTTTTACATCATGCACAGCCGCTTGGGATGCTGCCGCTTCCTGTGTTTGGGCTTTTTGCAGCTGGACAGCTTGTTGCTTGTCAAAATCAGAGCGGATATCGGCAAAATACACTAAAGCCGTGTCTTGAATCTTTTGTTTAGAATTTTTCTTCAGGGCTTTTATTTCTCTTTTAATGTTTTTAATCTGCTGGTTTAACTGCGCCACGGCTTCTTTTTTGGCGTCCTTGGAAACAGCCTCGTCCTTTTTGATTGCTTTAATTTGCTCTTTATAGCGGTCAATCTGTATATTTTTCACTTCCAGCGTATTGGCAAATACCGATTTTACCACTTCCAAAATTTTATTATATACTCGCTCATCCAACGCCCCTATATTGGCCCCGGAAGTCAACTGCAAAGTACGGCCTTCAAAATATTCCTCCCGGGCGGCCTGCAATAAGACGGAGTTGTCAAAGTTCATTACCAGTGCGATCATTTCATTTAAACGCTCTTCGGTTCTCGGAGCTGAATAAGCAGAAGCTACTTTATTTAAAAGATCATTATACGCCGGATTAGAGGCTGCTTTTTCCAGCGCGGACGGATTATATTCTTTGAAAGCAGCCAAGACATCTTCCCGCCCCAACCGCTGGTTATCCTGGGCACACAATACCGAGGAAACCGCCAACGCGGCCAAAAATAGTAAACTTTTCTTCATAGTGTCCCTCCTGCCGTTATATATTTTCATTGTGCTATTTATTTGGTTACTCGTCAACCCCTACACGGCTTCAAACGCCCCAATACTGAAAAAATATAAATGGTTTTTCTAGCTTATGCCAAAGGGGCTTTGACTTACGGTTATCTGCTTCGCTCTATTTTATCCGCCGAAAGACCTTATAGGAATTTCTATCCTCTTTTGGTTGGGTGCATTTTCCCGCGGGTCTGCGGGGCAGCCCTATGAAAAATAGATACATAAAAAACCTGCCTTTTTAAGGCAGGTTTTACAAAAAGAATATTCCGTTTAGCGGGCCGCCGTGCGAAAAAAATTCCCCCGCACATTGCGAGCTAACTTGGGCATGCCGGTCATTTTATCGGCTTGCACCAATACATTTTTGGCATTGGGCTTAATAGAGCCCTCCGCAGCGCCGAAAATGTCTCCTTCTTTAATGACGCCCAATTTGCCATGGTTGTTGATTTGCACTTCCAGCTTCAATTCGCCCGCCACATCAGAAGCCAACAAATCGTCTTCGCCCAGTTTAAACTCAAGCGGAAACTTTGGGTTGACCACCCGTTTAATGGCTACAGGCACATCTGCGGCATTCTTAACTATAATGGCGCAGGAATTATTATCCGCTTCCGCCACTTTAGCCAAACGCTCCGGCACGGTTACAGTCCCTGTTACATTAAAGCGGCCTTCATTTACACTGCGAGCCAGGCAAACAACACACACTACCACGCTCAGCAAAGCAACAACGGTTAAAATCTTTTTCATAGTAAGTATATTATACCTTTTAGTACACCCACCATGCAAACGGCTTATTGCTTAAAGAAGCCCCACAGGTTCTGGTTATACACCCACCCGCGGCAAACGCCCTGTTTGGGGTCGGCCGGGTCATCTTCCACTTCAATCCAAGAGCCTTTTTTGGAAATATATTTAAACGGATAGCCCTTTTCCACAGTGCAAACGATTTCATTACTCACGCCGGGGCCTTTGCGCACATTCAAATCCACTTTGGCAGACATGCCGCCGTTGGGGCTGAGCAAAGAAGCGGAAATCCAGCCGGTAAACCCTTCAAAATCTTTAATTTCCACCCACTGTTTGTCCGGGCTGGTTTTAAGCATCAACACCGGGGTATATTTCCATGCGTACCATTTTACGGCGCATTTTGTACCGGCGCAGGTGCGTACATTGGCTTTAGTCGTGTTTACGCTGGCATATTTTTGCGCAAACGCCGGGGCAGCAACAAAACAAGACAACAAAAAGATTGCGGCAATTTTTTTCATAGCGAAAAGTCTCCTTAAACAAAATCTTCTTTCTGCACCCAAAAGTATAGCATATATTCCCCCTCTTTTTGCAAGACCGGGCCCCGCGGTCTGCCCGCGCCAAAAAAGCTATAATAAAGAAAAACGCCTTTTAGGAGATGTTATGAAAGAACAAGTACAGGCCGTAATAGACCAAATCCGCCCCATTCTGCAATCTGACGGCGGCGACATACAATTAATTGAAGTAGATGAAAAAACCGGTATCGTTACCGTCGGTTTGCGGGGACGCTGCGGCGGCTGCCCAGCGGCCCAAATGACGCTCAAGGCCGTCGTGGAACGCAAAATAAAAGAAGCCGTACCCGGCGTAACGGCGGTGGAACGCGTCTAAATGCTCAAAGCCGATTTACATACCCATTCATTTTTCTCGGACGGCACTTCCTCTCCGGAGGAAGTGGCGTACGGGGCATGGAAAACCGGCGTAAAATTATTTGCCCTGTCTGACCATGACACCACCGACGGCGTACTGCGCGCCAAAGCGGAATGCGAAAAGCGCGGCTTAGATTGGGTGCCAGCGGTGGAAATAAGCACCCGCGAACATGACCACCTGCATTTTTTGGGCTATAACATAGATTTGACTAATCAAGCTTTCCAGCAATTTTTAAAACAAAACCGCGAAAACCGTATTTTGCGCATTAAAAAAATCATCAAACAAATTGCAGGCAGCGGCGTAGATTTAACAGAAGAAGATGTGTTCTCTTTGGCCGGCAACACCGTATCGCGCGCCCATGTGGCAGACGCTTTAAAAAAGAAAAAAATCGTTCCCAGCAGGCAAGAGGGTTTCCGCCGGTTTCTTATTCCCGGTCAGGTGGGGTATGTGCCCTCTTTGGGAGTGACGGTGGTGGAAGCCATACGGGAAATTAAAAAAGCCGGCGGCTTGGCGGTTATGGCGCACCCCGGGCTGGTACAAGAGGTATGGAATTTCCCGGTTTGGAAAGAGGCCGGCCTAGACGGGCTGGAAGTTTTCTATCCTTCCCACAGCTATACGCTGAAACAGGAGCTGCTTAAAATCGCCCGCAAATACGACTTATTTGCCACCGGCGGGTCAGACTATCATGGGCCAAACGCCGGGCGTATTACCTCTGTCGGCATGAACATTCCCCAGCCTTACAGCGACCGCCTGTTGCGCAAACTCTTAAACAAATAAAATTTAAAATAGTTGTTCCGTTTAGATTTTCAATACAAAACCCCTGCTTAAAACGCGGGGGTTTTGTGCAGGACGATTAATTAGGAAGAGGGTCTTGGTCTATTCTTTTATTTGAGAAAAGAGAATGTCTTTTTTTATTAGAAGAGTTTGCTTTATAATGGAAATTCTCTTCCCCACCTCTGCTGGAGAACAAAGAGAAACCTTCTTCCCAAGGCATGGCAAGCATATCTTTTGTAACAGCACCCGGCGCTTCTTGCGCAGCATTTTGCCCCGTACTTTTGCGGAACAACTTTTCATTCAGCGTGTTCCAAGTACTCTTCATGAATTTTACAATGGTAGAGTTGTCCATCATCCCCAGCGTCAGCAGCCAACTGGCGGCTAATGCCGCCAATGCATACCAAATATCCAAATTCGTTCCTCCGAACCATGCATTCAAATGCGATGCCGGCACCGTCAATCCGCCAGCCAAAGCCATGGTAATAGCCAATATAACAGAAATTTCACGCTGGAACTGTGGATTTTTCTTGGTCACATAATCATACATCTGCGAGAAATAATTGCCCACCCCTAAGCTGGTAATAGCAGCGCCCAATACAGACATTCCCACATTGCCAGCAGAACCGAGCATAATCAATGTGCCTAATCCAGACAAAGCATTACAGAATAAATACATCGTACCGGAACTAATGCGGGTTGCCAACACATTTCCTCCCAAACGGCCCGCAATCAGCGGTATATACAGGGCTATGGCTACCAGCAAATTGGCGGTGGCGCCACTTGCAATAAGCTGATTCAAATTCATGGCAAAAGCACTGGAAATGGTAAACTCATGCACAGAAGCCAGCGTCATACCAAATGTAATAGCTGCTACCGCCGGAGCATGAGCAAAAATCTCCCAGGTGGAAATTTTCTGCTGCTCGCGCATACGCAACATAGTCGTCAACGTTTCCGCCAGCTGTTCCCGGGCGGATTCAGGCACCACAGAAAAACGTGCTCCGTGTTCTATTTCCTCTTTCAGCTGCACTTGCAACTGTTGCAAAATCTGAGCACGAATGGCAGGCAAATTATCTTTCTTAGCGCCTTCCAGACGTTCCGCTTCCACCAAATTAGTCACCCGCTCACGCAATTTCCCGGCTCCAATGTCCAACAAATCATGCATTTCTACAAATGTTGTTTCCGGGTCCAGCGCAGCCTCATAAACAGCATTCAACACTTCAGAAACCATTTGCTCAAGCGCTTTTTGACTCTTGGCTATAGTAGGGACACTATAGGCATCACGCAGATTGGTCCGTAAAGTTTGCAAAGTAACAATCAGCGCATAGACACCAAAAATTGGGAAACTAATAGAATACACAAAGTCTGCGTTATAACCACTCAGCAAGAAAACAGCTTTATTTAAAAGCCACGGCAAAGCCAAGAACAGCAGTGTACCCAAATTTTTATATACAAAACTTAAATTGTACATCAACAAATTGCGTATAGCATCGGGCGATGTTTTATGCGTCCATACTGCTTTAATTCTCTCTACCACATCTTTCCAAGAAGTTTTTTGCGTGGTGATCTGTTTATGTTGTACGGAAAGCTTTTTGGCATCTTCCTTAATTTTTCCGCTATTGGCAGCCACCAACATATTAGACGTTACCTGCTGCAATACACTAGCTGCGGAACGCAAGATAAACGCCGTCACAATAACCGCCACGGCAATATCTCCGGCGGAATGGTCATGAGCCAGCCCATAAAAACCAGCCAGCGGAGGCAGAAAATTAGACAAGCTGGTCATAAACCCAGACAGTACGCTCAATCTCTTCTCTCCCATACGCCGCAAAACCGGGTTTAAGAACGAAGCCAAACCGGGGATGACGTAGTTGATAATCATCATCAAGCTGGTAGCAGAGGCGGAACTGATACCCAAATCTTGGTGAATGATAGGCCCCATGGTTTTCCCCAGCGAATTGTTATAAATCTGTTGGAACAGATACAGCAAAATCGCTTTGTTGCGAGTTTGGCTTACTTGGATAGGAAAAACCTGTTTGCTGTTTTTCAAAATCTGCACCAAGTTCTTAATTTGGTGTTTGGGAATGCGGATATACACATCGGAAAGCGGCGAGGCGATTTCTTCAAAAGGACGCAACACTCCAAATTGTCCGTTCCGCATCAAAACAAGGCGGGCTTCTCCGGGCAGATATTTCTTTTCAATCTCCACCTCCACAGGCAAGGCAGTACGCCCGTCCTCTTCATAAAGCGTAACCGTATTAGCTTTAAAAACCCGGTTAGGTTTGTGTTGTAATTTAATATGGAAAGGCTCTTTTAAATCTGCCTGTTTAACCAAGTCCATAAAAGTGTTCCATTCCGCAGACGTTCCGGCAAAACGCATAAAGAAATGGGACATGGTAGCAGGGGTGCGGTTTCCGTCGCGCAATTGAGCATGGAACTTTTCATTAAATGTTATGCGGTTATAGCCTCTTGTCTTGATTTGAGAGTCAATGGACAAAACTACCGGCAATACTTCTTCCTGGTTGGTTTGGGGATTAATATAAGTTAATTTAAATCCATCTGCCGGATAATTGTCATCTGAACGAAAGACTTCTTCCGGAGATATCAGATTTTTAACCGGCCCTTCATTTTGAGCAGGAAAAGGCAGCCCCAAGAGTTGCAAGGCATTCTGTTTTAATGAAGAAACATCTGCGGACGGATTGTTGCCAAATTGTGCCGCAAAACCAGCCATTACATGTTTAGCAAACAAGTGGGCTACTGTTTCATTTGCTTGAGCCGCTTCGGCCAATGCGCTCTGATAGGAATTCTGAACTAAGCGGGTAATCTTTTTGATTAAGGAGCGCTGCGTCAGCTTATCTGACCAAGCCCCCAATCCATTAGCGCTCAACACAAGCGCCGAGGAAATCCGCGCAGACAAAGCTTCTTCAAAAGCAGAGGCGTTAAATTTGCCGTTTGAAATAAAATATTGAGATTGCGCCAATGCTTGTTTTTCCGCAGCAACCGCCTGTGCTCTCTCTTCCTGCTGCTGGTTGTAGGCCTGGTAATACGGGTTGTTGCGATAGAGCAGCGGTGCCACCCCGTACAAGTACGCACCTTTAAATCCATGCT